>JBKBIS010000022.1:0-12430 GCA_046294145.1 Brevinematales bacterium
AAAGTTAACCAGAGGTAAAACCATTGTCAATGCGGATGTTCCGCCTCTTGTGCGTATTCCCATGACTCAGCATCTGGGAGCACCAGTCCGTGTTCTTGTTTCGGTTGGTGATGAGGTGGTCGAGGGTCAGAGGATTGGTGAGGCTACAGGGATGATTTCAGCTCATATCCATGCCAGTGTTTCGGGTGTGGTGACAGCTATAGAAAAGGCGAATACCCTCACGGCAAAACAGGTGGATTTTGTGGTGATCAAGACAGGTGGAAGTTTTCATAACTGGGTAGGGGAGAAATTTCCCTGGGAAAATCTTCAATCTCATCAGATTGTATCGCTGGTACAGGAGGCTGGTGTGGTGGGGCTTGGTGGAGCTACCTTCCCCACACACGTGAAGCTCTCTCCACCTCCGGGGAAGGTGGTGGAGACACTTATTCTCAATGGGGCAGAGTGTGAGCCGTATCTGACTATTGACCATCGGATGCTTCTAGAAAAATCTCAGGAAATTCTCACGGCTATTGAAATTGTAAAACGTGTACTTCCTACCATCAAGAAGGTCTATATAGGGATAGAAACTAACAAAGAGGATGCCATTGACCATTGGACACACCTTCTTGCTGGCCGTTCGGATGTCAAGGTGGTTCCTCTTCGTAGTCGTTATCCCCAGGGAGGAGAGAAACAGCTTATTCAAGCTATTACAGGTAGGGAGGTTCCTACCAAAGGACTTCCGGCTGATATTGGAGTTTTAGTAGAAAATGTTTCTACCATGAATGCTATTTATGAGGCTGTAGTGTATCATAAACCACTTATTGAACGGGGGCTTACGTACACGGGAATAGGAGTACCTCGGCCTGGAAACTACAAAGTAAGGATAGGAACCCCGATTTCTCATCTCATAGAAAGTTATGGCAAACCAGAAAAGTTTGCCGCGATGATTTCTGGAGGTCCTATGATGGGCCTTGAAATTCCTGATGTCAATATGCCTGTGATGAAATCGACAGGTGGAATTGTTTTCCTTTCTCCCAGAGAAGACTATGTGGTTGAGGATAGACCATGTATCAGGTGTGCGAAGTGTCTGGCAGTGTGTCCCATTGGATTGATGCCAACAGAGATTGCTAAACTGGTGGATAATTTTCTGGTAGAAGAAGCTGCTTCTATGGGGCTTTTTGATTGTATTGAGTGTGGGGCCTGTGCGTATGTATGTCCTTCCAAAATTCCTCTTGTGGGTCTTATCAGGTATGGGAAAGAGTTTTACAAGCGCAAACAGGCGCAGGCCAAGAAATAATACCTCAGGAGACATCTATGGCAAAAGCAAAAGGTAAGGCTGGAGCGGGCCTTTTCTCTCCGCATATTCATAGTCCATTCTCTGTAGAGAAAGTGATGTGGGATGTTGTGATTGCTCTCATTCCTGCGGGGATCGCGAGTGTGTATTTTTTTGGTGCTCATGCGCTTCGGATTATTGGTATCAGTGTTGTGACGGGGCTTCTCACTGAATTGATCATGGGTTTTGTAGCTAAACGAGGGGTGACCATTTTTGATGGGAGTGTGATGATCACTTCTCTTCTCTTTGCTTACAACTTGCCCCCAGCTGCTCCGTGGTATGTGGTGGTTTTTGGAAATATGTTTGCAGTAGCTATTGTGAAGTGGGCTTTTGGGGGGCTTGGATATAATTTTATGAATCCTGCGATCGGAGGAAGGCTTTTTGTGGTTGTGGCGTGGTCAAGTGTCATGTCGGGGAAATGGTCTCCAACGATTCGTTCTTTTCTTGATAAGGGAATGGATTTCTGGCAGGCATCTAAGGCTATTGTTTCTCCGGAAGTGGTCACATCGGCTTCGGCACTTACGACGCTTAAGGTAGATGGGTTTGCTGGTCTCTATAAGCAGGGTTTTCTTGATTATTGGAATCTTTTTCTGGGTAATGTTCCAGGATGTATAGGGGAGACATCGGCACTGGCTATTCTGATCGGTGTGGTATATCTTTTGGTACGGCGAGTGATTACCTGGGAAGTGCCTGTGATTTATATAGGAACTGTGGCATTGCTTACGTGGATTTTTGGGGGTATTCCTCATGGAACAGGGTTATTTAGTGGGGATCCCTTGTTTCATGTTTTGGCTGGTGGGTTGATGTTAGGGGCGTGTTTTATGGCAAATGATAGTGTAACTTCGCCTCTCAGTTTTTCGGGAAATGTTTTTTATGCGATTATGCTTGGTATATTGACCACACTGATTCGTCTCTTTGGTGGCTATCCTGAAGGAGTGGCTCTTTCTATTGCGGTTATGAATATTTTTGTGCCTTTGATCGATCGACATTTTCGCCCTTCTCTTTATGGTTACCGACGTTCTATGGTGAAAAAGCCAAAGGAGTCCTGATATGGAGTTTATCAAGAAATTATATCCTTTAGTGGTCATTGCCACGGTATTGGGTGGGCTTCTTGCCCTTACCTACGGAAGCCTTAAACCTTTTCTGGATGCTGCTGATAGTCGTGAGTTTGAAAGGTCTCTTCAGGAGGTTTTCCCTTCTTTTTCCCGTTATGAGATAAAAAAGTTTGGTGAGAAGTCTTATTATGTACTTTATGATCATGATTCTGTAGTGGCTTATGTTTTTCGTGCATCTTATCCGGGGTATGGTGGGGCTGTGGAGACGCTTACCGCGGTAACCAATGGGGTGGTGGCTAATGTGGTTGTGATGAATATGAGTGGAGAAACTCCTGGGCTTGGTACAAAAGCCAGAGAGAAAAAATGGCTTTCTCAGTATCTAGGTCGGAGGATTGATGATATTCCCACTGTCAAGTCTGATTTTAAAATGAAAGGGTGTGATGCGATTTCTGGAGCTACTTTTTCTTCTTTAGCTGTAACACGGGGGATTTATGATGCTCTTGCTATGTATGAAAAAATCTTTGAAGGTAATATGAGCCATGAGATAATCAAAGGTAGTTCTCGCCCCGAAGTATCATCTGAGGGAGGAAAACAATGAGTACGTGGAAGGAGTTTTTCAAAGGAATTTTTAAAGAAAATCCTATTTTTGTCATTGTGCTTGGGCTATGTCCAACACTCGCCGTAACTACCCAGACAATAAATGGGATTGGGATGGGGTTTGCCGTGATTTTTGTACTCACCATGTCTAATCTTTTGATTTCTCTTTTGCGGAACTTTATTCCGGAGGTGGTGCGTATTCCCGCGTATATTGTGATTATTGCTTCGTTTGTGACTATTGTACAGATGGTCATTAGAGCCTTTGCTCCAGAACTCGACAGAGCACTTGGTATTTTTATTCCTTTGATTGTTGTGAACTGTATCATTCTTGGGCGTGCGGAAGCTTTCGCATCCAAAAACCCTCCGTTACTTTCAGTGATGGATGGGCTTGGGATGGGCTTGGGATTTACGCTTTCTCTTACCCTTATAGGGTTTATTCGTGAAGTGTTAGGAAGTGGGACAATAACACTTCAGTTAGCAGGTAGAGGGACAGTGATAGACTTGAGCCGGTGGATTTCTGCGCCGGCTGTGGTGATGATTCTTCCTACAGGAGGGTTTATTATTATGGGGCTTCTTCTTGCCTTTTTTCAGTATCTGAAAAATCGTCGGGCAGAAAAAGCCAGGGCAAACAAGGCGTAGGAGGTGTATATGGATGTGAGTAAGCTTTTTCTTATTACGATGAGTGCTGTTTTTGTGAATAATTTTATTTTTTCTCGTTTTTTGGGTCTTTGTCCTTTTTTTGGTGTTTCGAAAAAGATGAGTTCGGCTATTGGGATGGGGTTTGCTGTTATTTTTGTGTTGGTGATGTCTACGGCTGTTATCTATCCTGTCAATCTCTTGCTGGTGAGATTGGGTCTTGAACTTTTGCAGGTAATTGTTTTTATTCTGGTTATTGCCAGTTTTGTTCAGCTTGTGGAGATTTTTTTGAAGAAGATAGCACCGGCTCTTTATCATGCTCTGGGCATTTATCTTCCGCTTATTACGACAAACTGTGCGATTTTAGGGACAGCTTTTCTTGTGCTGAAAGAAAAATACAATTTTGTGGAGTCTTTAGTTTTTGCTTTAACCGCTGGGCTAGGATTTACGCTGGCGCTTATCATGATGGCTAGTGTTCGAGAGAAACTTGATTTAGCTAAAGTGCCAAAGGCGTTTAAGGGTCTTCCTATTGCTTTTATTTCAGCGGCTCTGATGTCTCTGGCAATGTATGCTTTTGTTGGGTTTGTGAAATAAAGCACCATCTGGAGGAAATATTTCATCATAGCGAAATGAAAAATTTTTCGGAAAACCACAAAAATGTTTGCATAAAAAAGATTTTGTTATTATAGAAAGAAATGTTTCCTTTTTCGTGAGTAATAAGCGTATCAATATATGAGGTAAAAAAGGAGGTGTCTATGAAATGGGAGTTTCTTTGGTGGATTGTATTGGGATTTCTTGTGGCAGGTTGTGGGTTTGTGATGGAAGAAGATCAGTCGGAAAAGATTGATTATGAACAGATCGGGTTTTCTTTTCAATCCTTTCGTCTTGGTGGGGCATCCTCATATAGAATAAGTACAACCAATGATGAGTCGTATCCGGTTGTTTATTATGCTCCCTGGGGAAGGTCATATCTTTTTTTCTATAGAAGGGAAGAGAATTTTTTCTCTTATGATCTTTGTGCTGCTGAGATGTTTTTAGACGGTTCGTTTGGTGAAGTGAGAGTGGTAGAGAGTAATGTTTACTTTCCTCAGAGTTTAGCTGTGGTAGATGGTATAAGTAATGGGGTGAGGGTGCCACTTCTTCAAAGAGAGGGGAGTTGGTATCAGATATCTTCGAATTTGTCTTTGTCTTCTCTGGGTGTTGATGCTCCTGTGTCTGCTTCTTCTCTCTCTGTTTGGGATGGCCAAAAATGGGAGAGATGGGCTGTCTTTATTGAAGCTAGTTCCTATGTGATGTTGCGGTATGTCTTTAATTTTCATAATGGCTGGCAGGTGAGTCAGCAAGTGGTGATTCCTCAGTCGGATGTGCTTGCTTTTCTGGCAGGATCGTCGTTGGCAGGGGTCGGAGTGGTGTTCTCTAAGGAAACGAATTTCGCTTTCTTGCGTACTGTCAGCACAGCTCAAGATAAAAAGGTTTTTCAATGTTTTCTCGTGGGGTTTACTGCGGCGGGAATAACTATCCAGACAAATGCGGTGTATACCTGGCTTACGAATGTGGATACTCCTTTTGTTGATGTTCTGTCCGGTTATCAGGTGTATTTCTCCATGTCTTCAAATATGGGAGAAGAGAAAGATTTATACCGGTTTCGATATCTGACGTGGGAGAAGATGGTACCGGTAACCATGAGGACCAAACTTCCATGAAGATAGAAAAGATGTGTGCTTTTGTGGATTTTTTTGAAAGGGAATTTCAAAAAATATCTTGAAATAAATTTTTTTTATGATAAAATATCGTTATAAAAATATCCTAATAAGGAGGGAGATGTATGAAAAGGTTAGTTGCTCTGGTGTTGGTTGTGGTTTTTATGGTGTCAGGATGTGCGCAAGTGGTGGTGAAGGCCCCTGCGGGCAAGAAGATGATCATCAGTAGTCAGCCATTGACAGCCGTTGATCAGGAAAAGCGCGTGTGGTACATTCTCTGGGGATTGGTGCCACTGGGTGACAATTCGACAGCGTCTCTTCTTGCCGATTATCCGGATGGATCAGAGGTTGCTATATCTACAGAAGCAGGTCTTTTTGATATTTTGATTGGGGCTCTTCTGGGGCAATTTAGTATTACTACCCGGACTATCAAGGTACAGAAGGTAAAGTAAAGCGGGGGGGGGATATCCCCCCTTTGCTTTTGATTGTATAGGATAGAATATGAAAATAAAACGAGTTTTTTTTGTTATAATAGTACTTTTCATGGGGTGTGCCCTTTCTTATGAAGAGAGGGAAATGCGCCAGTTTCTTTCTCTGTGGAATGATGTGCATCCGTTTTATACAAATAAGGTAGGGTTTATTGCCTCTACAGGTTTTTTCAATCCTGGAATAATTAGTACTTTGCATCAAGATCTTCGGACCAACGAGGTGTTTGTGGCTATGGTTACGCAAAAATTTTCTTCTTTAGAAGAGTATATTGTTACGTTTTCTAATATTACCTTGCATTATGCCTATCTGTCTTTTTATGAGAGTCTATCTGGTCGTTCCCCGGATGTGCTGGTTAGGGAGATTGATGATATTATCAAGCAGTTAGAGACGAAAGCGAATGTGCCGGAAAAAGAAAAGAAAATTCAGAATGCTTTACTTTTGCAAAAGCGACTTCGCGAGTATCAGGCTCTTCAGGGTCAGATTTCTTCGAGGTGGGTGAAACTTGTTTATCGATATGCAGAGGATCTGGGCAAAGTATACAAAAGTTTGATTCAATAAAGGATGATAGTTTTTCTTTTTCTGGTTTTATGCCGGTTTGTCTCAGTGGTGAGTTGATATTTTGTATTCTGAAATTCTCTTTCAATGTCTCTTGACAAATCCTTTTTTTGTCTTATCATAAAATGGGAGAAAAAAAGTGGAAGAACAGTTTGTTACTTTTTTTGTCGGGGATCGAGTTTTTGCTGTGAACATTTTTGATGTAAAAGAAGTTGTCCGGGTAGAAAAAATTATCCCTATGCCGGATGCTCCGGCGTATGTAGAGGGTGTGGTGAATCTTCGAGGGATTATTTTGCCAGTGATTTCTCTTCGCAAACGGCTTGGCCTTGGGGAAACAGATCTATCCAGGGCAAAGATGGTGGTGGTGATGGTGGAGGATATCCTTGTGGGGATGCTGGTTGATCAGATTGATAGGGTGATTCAGATAGAAAAAGATCGTGTTCAGGAAGCAGCAGGAATTTCTCTTTCTGGGGTTGCCCAGCATTTTGTGGATGGAATTATCAAGTTGGGGGAACAGATCATCTATCGTGTGAATATTCGGCGTCTCTTTACTATTGAGATGCGAGACTTTCTTGAGAGAAAAATTGTGGAATAAATTGCCTTTTTTTTTATTTTGTGTTATCATTATACCTATCAGTAGACAATTTTTATCGAGGAGGCATGATATATGAGAAAACTGGTGAGTCTTTTGTTATTTATGGTAGCGGTTGTTGGTTTTGGTCAGCAGACTACAGCTCCGGATTTTCCTAGGGAAGCGTCTTCGGAGAAGGTGGTGACTCCTGAGAAGCCAGTTCAGGCCACGGGTAGTGTGGTGTACAATGATGGCAAGCTTGATTATGTGGGAGCGAATGCCAGGTTCGTGATTAGTGCTGAGGACAAGGGTTCTGGTGTGAAGGCTATTTACATCATGGTGGATAACTCCTTGAGTGGCAAGTATGTTGATCCTATTGCTTTTGCTACAGAAGGTAAACATACTATTGGCTATCGTGTGGAGGACAATGTAGGTAATCTTTCTGCATTCAAGATGTATGAGGTAGTGGTAGATCTTTCCGCTCCTGAAACCAAAATAGCTACAGACAAAAAGGTAGTGGCTATTGGTGATGCTCTCTATGTGGGCAAGGATACAGCCTTTACCATTGTGGCAAACGACAGGTATTCTGGTGTCAAGAGAGTGGAATATGCCATTGGAAAAGGGGATTTTGAA
Source organism: Brevinematales bacterium (assembly GCA_046294145.1). Taxonomy (GTDB): domain Bacteria; phylum Spirochaetota; class Brevinematia; order Brevinematales; family Thermospiraceae; genus Thermospira. Next base: position 7,549 of record JBKBIS010000022.1, read on the forward strand.
AGTTATAAGACTGCCTTTGCTCTTCCGGCTCAGAATGGACTTCATACTATTCGCTATAAGGCCACCGATAATGTAGGTAATGTCTCGGAGGTGAAGACCTATACGGTGTATCTTGATCTCAATGCTCCAAAGGTAGAACTCTCAATTGATCCGGCCGCTTTTGAGAGGGATGGGGTGAAGTATGTGCCAGCCGGGGCTCGTGTTTCTGTCCAGGCAAGTGATGCTGAGACAGGAATTGCTGAGGTGCTTTACTCTCTTGATAATGCGGAGTATGTTGCCTACAACTTCCCTGTGGTTCTTTCTGCGGGAACTCATACTATAAAGGTGAAGGCTATTGACCTCGTGGGTAATGTGAGCGAAGAAACTTCTCTTACTGTGGTGGTTGATGCTGAAGAACCTACAGGAAACCTTGTGCCTGCTCAGAAATAGGATGATGAATTTTCAGAAACGGGCTGTTCGGGGAGACTGGGCAGCCCGTTTTTTGTGAAAAGAGAGCTTTTCTGAAGAGAAGGAGATAGGGTAGCATGCATCCATTTCTTTCTTCGCTTATTAATTATGAAAGGGGTCTTCTCAAGTACCAGATGGATCATTTTGATCCTGGACGAGTAGGGAGGATGCTTGAAGAAGCAGGATTTTCCTATGCAGGGAAAAAAATTTTTCACATTGCTGGTACGAAGGGAAAGGGAAGTACCGCTATCTATCTCTCAAGACTTCTTGGTAGTGTATATTCGCGAGTGGGGCTTTATACTTCTCCCCATCTTTTTTTAGTGGAGGAAAGGATTCGTATCAATGGGGAGATGATAGATACTGAAGTATTAAATGATTTGATAGAAAAATGGGTTCTTCTCATAAAAAAATATGAGTGTAGTTTTTTTGAAGCACTCACGTTTCTGGCGATGGTGTATTTTCTGGAAAGAGGCTGTGAGGCAATTGTTCTGGAAACGGGGATGGGGGGAAGGCTTGATGCTACCAATTTTGTTTGTTCTCCTATAGCCTGTTTACTTACGCCTATTGGATGGGATCATACGAAATTTTTGGGGAATACTCTCGAGGCTATTGCGGAGGAAAAAGCCGGCATTATCAAGAAAGGTGTACCGGTTTTTTCTGCTTGGCAGGAGGAAGGGGTGAAGGCAGTTTTTATGAAAAAAGCTCAAGAACAAAACACCCATATAGTCTTTGTAAAGAATCATGCCCGTTTAGTTTCCTCCTCACCTGAGAAATGGGTTTATCTCTTCTCTGGAGGAGATCGTTGGGAGACAGTCCAGTGGGGAGAGGTATTCGTAGGTAATTTTCTTTTGGCTCAAGAAGCTGTGAGGGGTGTGGGAATTGGTATAGATGAGACAAAAGCAAGAGAGGCTTTTTGGAGGCCTTTACCTTTTCGAATGTGGTATCATCCTCCTTTTCTCTTGGATGTAGCCCATAATCCGGAGTCTTTTTTGGCTCTTTTTCAGGCTCTCGAGAAAGTAGAAGGTCCGAAGGATCTCTACATTGGTATTTTGGCAGAGAAGGAGCTTGCAAAACTTGTTCCCATAATTGAAGCGTATAGGTCTCTTTTTGATAGGGTAGTGTGTTTTGATTTTTCTTCTCCCAGGCCTTCTGGTGGAAAGATGCTTTTTTCTTTGCTTCATGGAAAGGCAGCGTACAGTGCTGATATTCCTTTGATCAAGGAAACGGGGAAACTTTCTGTTTTCACAGGTTCGTTTTACTGGGCTGAGGAGTTTTTGAGAAAACATGGAATCAAAAGGGAAGAATTTTTGAAAATTTGAAAGAAATATTTCTTTTTCTTACAATAACCTTCAGATAAATGGGAGTTATGCATGAAAGCGGTAGTCATTATTCCGACTTATAATGAAAGACAAAATATCCAAAATCTTATTCCTGTGGTTCTTCGACAGAGAAAGGATATTCATGTTCTTGTTGTGGATGATAATTCTCCTGATGGAACAGCTGACATGGTTAAAGAAATGGCAAAAAAAGAACCCCGTGTTCATTGTCTTCTTCGTGAGAAGAAAGAGGGGCTTGGTCGTGCCTATATTGCCGGGATGCAGTATGCGATGAATATGCCCCAGCGTTTTGATCTTTTTTTTGAAATGGATGCAGATTTTTCTCATAATCCAGATGAGATGTATCTCTTTTTTGAGGCTTTTGAAGATGGTGCAGATGTGGTATGTGGCTCTCGCTATCTTCATGGGGTAAGGATACTCAATTGGGATCTCAAACGACTACTGTTGAGTCTTGGAGGGAATCTCTATGCTCGTTTTGTAACGGGTGTGCCTTTGACAGATTTGACAGGTGGATACAATGCCTATACTCGACGGGCACTGGAAGTGATAAACCTTTCATCGATTCGTTCGAATGGATATGCCTTTCAGATAGAGATGAAAGCCAAGGCTTATTACCATGGTCTTTCTGTTGTGGAAATCCCCATAGTGTTTCGAGACCGCTATGAGGGTACAACCAAGATGAATTCTGGTATTGTGAATGAAGCTCTTTTTCAGTGTTGGGCTATTCGTTTTTCAAAATACACGATCCATCGTCATCATGAGAACCAGTAGGCAGAGAGGAGCTTTTCTTTGAGTTTTTTTTCTCTCTCTTTGTAGTCGGGAAGAATGTTGTTTACTATTTTCCAGAAGGCTTTTTGGTGATGTTTTGCTTGTGTGTGGGCCAACTCATGAATGACTATGTAGTCTATGAGATCTTCAGGGAGAAGAATGAGCTTCCAGGTGAAACTGAGAAGATTTTTAGCAGAACAAGATCCGTAGCGTTTTGAGGCAGAAGAAAGACGGATGCCACTGTAGGAGAAGCCATATTTTTGTGCGTAGTACTCTACTTTTTCGACAAGGATTTTTTTTGCCTGTTGACGGTACCATGTTTCCATGACTTTTTGAGCGGTGTTTTTTTTCTTTTGTGGAAGAAGAAAGTTTGTTCCATCCCACAGAACAGTAGTGGTAGGACCAAAATGAAGGGGATAGGCTTTGCCAAGGTAAAAGAGGGGATAATCTTCTTCTAACCTACCATGAAATCGTGGACGGGAAATCATTTCTTTTCGTTTTTTTTCTATCCAGTGTCTGTGGGTTTTCAGAATATGATTGATATGTTCTTCTTTTGTTGAAAGAGGGCATCGTATTTCCACGACACCATCTTCTAAAATACGAAGAGAGATAGTCTTTCTTTTTGTACGGACAATATGGCGTGGATAATCAGACATATCAGATGATAAGTCCATAAATCATATTGACAGCGGCAAGCAGGATATCATAGACCATGATGGTGACAGCTGTTGAAACAAGAAGAAAACTCAAAGCCGGGACAATATCCTTTCCTACCAATCGCTGATTCTGGAAGGTGAGACCAAAACCAGCACAGAGAATGATGATTACAATCATCATGGTATAATATGAGATCTTGAAAAAGATAAGAATACCCACATGGTAAAAATTGATGCGGGATCCATAGACATAGTCGTTGTATCGAAGAACATCGATAAGGCTAATGTCTTCTAAATTGCCATGAGCACGAAGGGAATAAATAGCCCCCACAGGATAGGGCAGGGTGAGTTTTTTGACAGTATATCCCTTTTGAGAGACAAGGTTACCGTTTTTGTATTCGTAAGCCCGGGCAGAAAAGACAAAAAGATCTGTTTCATAAGCCTTGACCTGAGGAGAGATGAAAACGTAGTCCAGTCTTCCCTGTTCATCAAAGGACACAATCTTGAAATTTATCCCATAGTAGACGCCTTGAGGTCCTTTGTAGAGTTTTTCAAAGGAGAGAAAGGTGTTTTTTTGAGCGAAGGCAAGATTTTCTTTGGAAACAAACCAAGAGAGAGAGTTAAATTCTGAGGCGTTGATATTTGTGGGGTTTATTTTGAACTTTGGTATACTTTTTGCTTTTTTTGCTTGAAGAATGAGAGATTGCTGTTTTATTTCTGTGAGAGAGGGGATGGCTATCTCCTGGAGAGCAATAGCGCCACCCATGATGATGAAAATAAAGAGAATAACAGGCCCTATAGCTGTACTTTGTGAAATGCCTCCTCCCTGGAAAACTAAACCCCAGAGAAGGGCAAGTCCTGACAATATAGGAAGGTAAGTATAAATTAAACGCAAAGAAGCAATCAGCGTGTCAAGGAAAGGCATTTTGGCAAACTGGAGGAAGTAGAAAAAGCCAGATATACCCAATACGAGAATAAGCAGGAAAAGATAAAGAAAAAACTGAGAGAATTTTTTCATGGCAGCTCCTTAGGCCTTGTGAGGAAGGCCGTTTTTGAGAATGAGAAGGCCATAACCCAACAATGCGGCTAATGTTCCCATGAGAAGACTTGGAAAGGCAACGCGAAGAAGCCCGAATCGAATACCAAAACTCATGAGGGATATAAAACTCAAGAAATGGGGAAAACTAAACCAGGCTGCTACACCTAAAAGAACAAAGAAGGACCTCATGAGCATCTGAATTTGTGCTTCTTTAAGATAGATAGAGATCCCTGCAAGTAGAGAAAAATATCCTGCCGACATGAAAAGAATGCCAAGAAGCGAACTAACTATTCCCCAACTATAAAAAGTATGGAAAAATACATCTCTTAGTTTTCGTACATAAGCAAAATACGCTTCAAAGAATATCCGGGTGAAACCCGTTTCTTGAAAAGCCGGGGCTTTTTCTCTCAGAGGAAGAGAAAATGTTCGGTTATCCGGCGTGAAACTGGCATCTCCTACCCTTGAAACAGCCTGTATAGTTAGAGTAGAGAGGTTGGTGCGCCATGAAGAGGCAAGGTAAATATCACCGGTAAACACAAGATGTCTTCCCTTGCCTTCAGCTATATACACCTGGGTATTGCCATAGGGTGTTATATATCCAGCCTGAGGAAGGGGTTTAATGGAAAGAGGTTCAT
>JBKBIS010000230.1:0-2924 GCA_046294145.1 Brevinematales bacterium
GCATCAAGTTCGTCGATAAACACAATACAAGGAGCATGCTTGCGAGCTTCTGAAAAGAGATCCCTCACACGAGCCGCTCCCACTCCCACAAACATTTCTACAAACTCAGAACCACTTACGCTAAAGAAAGGCACCCGAGCCTCTCCTGCTACGGCTTTAGCAAGAAGGGTTTTCCCCGTTCCCGGAGAACCAACTAATAACACTCCTTTTGGAATACGTGCCCCAATCGCATTGAACTTATCAGGACGTTTCAAAAACTCCACCACTTCCTGAAGATCCTGTTTTGCTTCCTCACAACCAGCAACATCACTGAAACGAATCTTGTTCGTATTTTCTCTATGGAGCCTTGCCCTAGATTTGGAAAAGGTAAAGGCACGAGATGAATCCCCGGCCTGGGCTCCACGCATCACAAAGAGTAAAAAACCCACAAAAAGAAGCCCACCCACAATCATCCAGGTGAGAGACCAACCACTCTGTTCCTTTACCTTTTCTCCAACAATCTCCACTCCATTCTGTTTGAGAAGGGGCAAAAGCTCATCATCCATCAGAGGAAGGATTGTCACAAATCGAGTAGCATTTTCCACCCTATTTTTGAATTCCCCCTGAATCACCTGCCCTTCAATACGCACAAGCGCCACATTCCCATTGGTGACCTGCGCCAGGAATTGAGTATAAGAGAGGTTTTTCTCCCCTGGCTGACTGGTAAACTGTAGTACCACAAAAGTACCCAAGAGCACAATAAGCAAAAAGATCCCCACATACATCGATTGATTATTCTGGGGGGTATAAGGATTATTCCGCTTTGACTTTCGTGCCATACGCTATCTCTCCTCTGTGTTTCTCAAAATCCCAATGTAAGGTAAATTTCGATAGTATTCATTGTAATCCAGGCCATATCCAACAACAAATGCATCCTCAATGGTAAAACCTACAAAATCAGCTTTCATCTCCACTTTTCGCCGGGATGGTTTATCCAGAAGGGTGGCCACTTTCATTTCCGATGGACAATGCATAATAGCAAAGTGCTCCAGTACCTTGGAAAGAGTAAGACCTGTATCCACAATATCTTCTACCACCAAAAGCTTTTCTCCCCGACAGGTTTGCTGGAGATCTTTCAGAATACGCACCTGCCCCGAACTCTGAGTTCCCACATAACTCTCTGTAGCAATAAAATCAACCTTGAGACGTGAGCTTTTCAAGCACCGAAGCAGATCAGCAAAGAAAACAAACGACCCCTTCAAATTCGCTACACAGAGAACCTCATCTTCACCAAGCCACCGATCAATCTCTTCGGCCATTTCCCTTATGCGCAATTGAATACTTTCAGCAGAAATATACACATCTATTGACACATTCGTCTCCTCTTCTTTCAGAGGTTTATTTTAGCACAAAAAAGGAAAAAATGCCAATTCTTGAAGGGTTAGTTATCTATAAACCTAAATTTGACAATTTTTTTCTTTAACCTTAAAATAACAGAACATTTACTGGACAAAGGAGGAAATCATGCCAGTACCCAAACATAAAGTAGCAAAATGCAAAACTCGCATGCGCCGATCGATTGGTTATTACAACTTGCAGGCTCCAGGGATTTCTCTCTGTCCCAATTGCGGCTCTCGCAAACTTTCTCATCGCGTATGTCCTGTGTGTGGATACTACAAGGGCAAGCAAATTCTCACAAGAACTATCCACGAAGAAGCATAAGTGCATAAAATGGGAAGGTAGGCACTTATGAGAATCGGTGTGGATATTATCAGTGGAGAAAAGGACCCCCTTGAACTGGTCGAGGGGGCTCTGGATGCCCTTCAACAGGAAAGGGATATCACCGTTGTTTTGATCGGGCCAAGGGATACCTATGAACACCTCCTTGAGAAAATCCAACAGAGAAAACGCTATCCAGATCATATTATGGGTCGGCTTGATTTTTTGCATGCCACTGAAGTAGTAACCATGGAAGACGACCCTCTCAATGTCATGAAGCAGAAAAAAGATGCTAGTATCTATGTTGGACTGCGTGCCCACAAAGAAGGTCAACTTGATGCCTTTTTCTCTCCCGGAAACACGGGAGCTATTGTAGTAGCCGCTGCTCTCATCCTTGGCCGTGTAAAAGGTGTGAAAAAACCAGCCCTTGCCACCTTTATGCCAAACATAAAAGGAGAGGCTAATATTCTTCTCGATGTAGGAGCAAGTGCTGAATGTGAACCATCGGATTATGTCAAGTTTTGTGTGATGGGAGAAATTTATAGTCGGGAAATGCTTGGCATAGCAAAACCCCGTATTGGACTTCTCAATATTGGTGAAGAAGAACACAAAGGTACCAAAGAAATGAAAGACATTCACCGTTTTCTCAAGGATCTTCCTCTCAACTTTGTTGGGAATGTAGAAGGCGGAGATATCTTTGGCACCAAAGCAGATGTGATTGTCTGTGATGGATACATTGGAAATATTGCCCTGAAAACGGCTGAAGGAGCCGCAAAAGCCATCTCAAAACTCTTGAAAGAAGCTCTCAAAAAGCGTCCGCTCGCCCTTCTCTCCATTCCCTTCTACAAAGGGGCTATTGATGAACTGAAAGAAAAAATCGATCCTGAAAAGTATGGAGGAGCTCCACTTTTAGGTGTCAATGGAAATGTATATATTGGTCATGGGACCTCAGGAAAAGAGGCCATCTGCTATGGCATCAAGGCAGCAGCTCGTGCAGTGCGTCATCAAGTCCTATCAAAAATTCACACTGAACTGGAGGAATTTCACCTGATATAAAATTTATACAAAAGAGGTGCGATTATGTACAAGGCAATTATCAAAGGTATGGGCATGTATGTACCCGAAAAAGTACTTACTAACCATGATTTAGAAAAGATGGTAGAAACAAATGATGAGTGGATAACAACGCGAACAGGGATAAAAGAAAGACGTATAGCCGCTCCAGA
>JBKBIS010000231.1:0-2869 GCA_046294145.1 Brevinematales bacterium
CATCAACAGCTCGCAAAACCTGAGGTTTTTCCCATAAGCCACCTTTGAGTGTAAAATATTTCTTGAGATTTCTCACACGAAAAAGTGTCTGCATCATCGTCTCCTAATACGGAAAGTAACAAGCATACCGTCCACTGCCATTTTCCACAAGCGGCGGCATCTTCTGCTTGCAAATATCCTTGTGTCTCTCACAACGAGGATAAAAGGGACACGCATCCGGAAGATTCAAAAGATTGGGTGGTGTCCCAGGAATAGAATAAAACCTTCCCTCCCGTTTTTCATGAATCTTGGGAATAGAACGAATAAGTCCCACTGTATATGGATGACGGGGATGTTCGAAAATCTCCTGCGTCGTATTTTCTTCCACAATATACCCAGCATACATCACCAAAATCCTATCCGTCATACCAGCCACCACCCCAAGATTATGGGTAATCAGAATAAGACTCATCCCCTCCTCACGCCGAAGGGTATTGATAAGTTCAAGAATCTGAGCCTGAATTGTAACATCAAGAGCGGTAGTAGGTTCATCAGCAATCAAAAGCTTCGGACGGGTCATGAGTGCCATGGCAATCATCACGCGTTGTCTCATCCCACCGGACATTTGATGAGGATAACCAGCAAGCCTCTTTTCCGGTTCAGAGATACCCACACGGCGAAAAAGTTCTCTCGCTCTTTCCCTTGCCTCCTGTTTAGATACCTTTTTATGGATCATGATACCTTCCACCATCTGGGTCTCAATTTTCAGAAATGGATTAAGGGATGTCATGGGATCCTGAAAAATAAAGGAAATATCCCTACCCCTAATGGTACGAAGCTCATCAAGAGACATGGCCAGAAGATTTTGCTTCTCAAACCATACTTCTCCACCGACAATCTTGCCTGGGGGCTGAGGGATAAGCCGAAGCATACTGAGATGAGAAACAGATTTTCCTGAACCAGACTCCCCCACCACCCCTATAGCCTCATGATATCCAAGATGATAGGAAATCCCATTAACAGCATGGACTAAACCATCATCTGTTTTGAAAACCGTTCTAAGGTTGTTGACCTGCAAAAGTGTTGTTTTGGTCATACCATCATCCTAAAGTTTGTTTTTCTGAGAGGGATCAAGGGCATCACGAAGACCTTCCCCCAAAAAGTTAAGAGAAAAAAGCATAAGCGTCAAAGCAAGCCCAGGGAAAATAATTCGCCATGGATACGTTGTAATCACATCCTTGCCTTCTGAAGCAAGGAGCCCCCACGATGTCATAGGGGCCTGGACACCAAGCCCCAGGAAAGAAAGAAAGGCTTCCTCAAGCATAATACTCGGGATAGTAAGAGTCAGATAAACAACAATAGGTCCTATAGCATTGGGAATAAGATGCCGAAAGATAATCCGACGGCGTGAAGCACCAATTGATCTTGCTGCCTCCACAAACTCATTATTCTTGAGAGACATAATCTGCCCTCGTGTAATACGCGCAATAGTCATCCAGGAAACCGAGGCGATACCAACAAAAAGCATGATAAAGTTTCTTCCAAAGATCACCATGAGAAGAATCACAAAAAACATATAGGGCAAACTATAGAGAATATCAGCAAAACGCATCATCCATTCGTCAAGCTTTCCACCGACAAAACCAGCGATTGCTCCATATGTCACCCCTATCACCAGTGCCACAAGACCTGTCACAAATCCAATAGCGATAGAAACCCGACTCCCATAGATCACACGAGAAAACAAATCTCTGCCAAGACTATCCGTTCCAAAGGGATGAGCCAGAGATGGGGGCTTATTTATCTGTGGATTATCAAAGTCAATATATTCATAGGAATAAGGGGCAATAAATGGCGCAAAAATAGCCATAAGAATAAAAAGAAGTACAATCATACCCCCTAGCACAGCCATTCTGTTTTTAAGAAGACGACGCCAGGCATCCCTCCATAGAGAAACCCCCTTCACCTCCTCCAGTTGTAACTCACGATTCTCTGTTTCCATGAGATTCTCCTATTTATAGCGAATTCTTGGGTCAAGAAGAGCATACACCATATCCACCACAAAGTTCATGAAAACAAGAAGAGTAGCATACACAATGGTAATTCCCGTAATCACTGTATAATCACGATTGAAAGCCGACTGGACAAACTCCACACCTATTCCGGGAATATTACATATACTCTCCACCACCATGGATCCCGTGACAATCCCAGCAAAAGCAGGCCCAAGAAAAGAAGCCACAGGAATAAGTGAACCTTTGAGCACATGCTTTATCAAAATAGTAGACTCAGAAAGCCCCTTTGCCCGGGCTGTGGTGACATAATCCTTGTGCATATTTTCCACGATCCCTACCTTGGTAAGTCGAGTGATATAGGCCATATAGGGCCAGGCAAGAGAAAGTACGGGAATCAAATGATAACGATAGTCTCCCCATCCCGCCACCGGTACCAACCGTAGCCATCTAGCCAGAACAAGAATAAAAAGAGAAGCAATCACAAACATTGGAATAGAAATTCCCAGTACACTGATACCAGTAAAAAGATAATCCGGCCATTTATTCCTATAAAGTGCAGAAACAATCCCAAAAATAAGTCCAAAAAACAAAGCCACAAGAAGAGCTTCCAATCCCACCTGAAAAGAAACAGGAAATTTTCTCTTGATAATATCATTTACCGTGAACACCCTACTTCGAAAAGAAGGACCAAAATCCAATCGAAAAAGAATATCACCCATATAACGAAAATACTGCTTCCAGAGTGGTTCATCCAGATGATACTTTGCTTCAAGATTTTTGAGTACCTGTTCTGGAAGTTGCTTCTCTCTCGAAAAAGGCCCACCCGGCACAAGCCTAATGATAAAAAACGTAACGGTAATAATCACGAAAAGTGT
>JBKBIS010000232.1:0-2806 GCA_046294145.1 Brevinematales bacterium
TGGAACAGAAGCTGCCATCACCCCTCTGGGGTATGCAGGATTCACTCAAGCCCAGGCTCTTTCTACTAACTACAATGATCAACCTACAAAGGGCTCTCGTCCTTTCGACAAGGATAGAGATGGTTTCGTCATGGGTGAAGGAGCCGGAGTACTTGTGTTGGAAGAATTAAACCATGCCTTGAAACGTGGTGCTCCAATCTATGCTGAAATGTTAGGATATGGAATGAGTGCTGATGCCCATCATATTACTGCCCCCTGTCCTGATGGGGCTGGTGCAGCCCTTGCCATGAAAGTAGCCCTCAGAAAAAGCGGTCTCAAACCCACTGATATCCAGCTTATCAACACCCATGGTACCTCAACCCCCTTAGGAGATGTAGCTGAAACCATGGCCATCAAACAGGTTTTTGGTGAGCATGCCTACAAACTCAAAATCAATTCGACAAAATCCATGACCGGTCATACTCTCGGAGCAGCCGGTGGCATAGAGGCCGTAGCTGTGGTGAAGATGCTTCAGGAAGGCATCATTCACCCAACCATCAATCTGGATAACCCTGATGAACAGTGTGATCTTGACTATGTGCCACACAAGGCTATCAATATGGATGTGAAGTACGCTATCAGTAATTCTTTTGGATTTGGTGGACACGATGTCTCTCTGGTTTTCAAAAAATACGAGTGAAGCACATCTTTCGGCTGAACGTATCAGACAACTGAGAGATCTATGCAAAAAAATGAATATCAAAGTAAAAGCCCTGGCCTTGCTGGACAGGGCTTTTACTCATGCCTCTTATGGACATGAAAACCGAGATCCTATGTATAATTATGAACGACTTGAGTTTTTAGGTGATTCCGTGCTCAATTTAGGTGTAGCCTGCCTGCTCTACGAAACTCGTTCCCAGGAAAAAGAAGGAACGCTCTCTGCCCTTCGTTCAAGTCTGGTCGATGAGAAAACCCTTTACGAAATTGCCCAGCAATTCTCATTCTATGAATATCTCAACCTCGGAAAGGGAGAAAGTCTTTCAGATGAGAGAGCCAGAATCAAGGTACTCGCAGATGTTTTTGAAGCTTTTCTTGCCGTCTATTTTCTTGAAAATAGCTGGCCAAAAACCTTCGCACTCATCAAACGTCTTTTTTCTCCCATTCTTAACCACCGTCTTCAGAGTGGTACCCGTGATTTCAAAAGTCAACTCCAGAAATGGGCACTCTCTACCTACAAAGAGTATCCCGTTTACAAAATTATCAAAGAAGAAGGACCAGATCACAACAAAGTTTTTACTATAGAAGTTTCTCTTCACAAAACCTATCGAGCCATCTCTGAGGGAAGAAGCAAAAAGGAAGCCGAACAAAAAGCCGCTGAAAAACTCCTTGCCAGAATTCGAAAAGAGGAAAATCCAGATGCTCCGTAGTATGACAGGATTCGCCAGTGCCTTTATCACGTATGACGATTTTGATATCGAAGTGGAAATCAAAAGTGTCAATTCTCGATACTTTGAGTTTCGGCTTTTAGGAACACCTCTGCCTGTGGAATGGGAAAACGAATTCCGCCAGCAGGTATTTGAGGTATTAAAACGAGGCAAAATTGATCTCTTGATACGTATAGTGGAAAAAAACGCCAAAAACACCCGGGTGGTGATCAATACAGAACTGGCCAGACAGTACCTCACCGCACTCAAAACCCTATCTCAAGAGTTAGAAATCTCTGCAGATATCAGTATTCCTCATCTTCTTTCTCTTGGCCCTATTATCGAGGTCGAAAAATTAGACGCCGATGTTACTCTTTTTGAAAGACTCAGGGAAGTGGTAAGCGATGTCTTGCAAAGAACAGAAAATATGATGCTCATCGAGGGACAGAAAACCATATCCGATATTCGCAAGTCTCTTTCCACTATAGAACAATCCCTTTCTCACATCGAAAAACGTTATCCCGATAGTTTAAGTCGCTATCAACAGGAGCTCCAGAAAAAACTCACAGAATTCGTGGCCAACCTGGGAGAGAGTACAAGAGAAATTGTCCAGAATCGTATTCTCCTTGAAGTAGAACTGGTCTCCAGTCGAGTAGCCATCAATGAAGAGATTGTGAGACTAAAAAGCCACCTTCACCAATTTCATCAAATCATTGAAGGCAAACTTGCGGGGGATGGTAAGAAACTCGACTTTATCTCACAGGAGATGAACCGTGAAACCAATACTATCGCTTCCAAGTCTCAGGACTATGAAATTATTCAAGCCACAATAGATATCAAAGGAGAAATAGAAAAAATCCGTGAACACCTGAGGAATCTCGAATGAAACAGGGTGGCATTATCGTGATTTCCGGCCCCTCTGGTGTAGGCAAAACAACCCTTTACAAAAGACTTCTTGCTGAATTTCCTGAGAAACTAGCCTTCTCCGTTTCTGCCACTACCCGATCCCCAAGACCCGGAGAAGTTGATGGTATTGATTATTATTTTTATACAAGAGAAGCATTTGAAAAGGCTATAAAAGAAGGTAAGTTTGCAGAATGGGCCAACGTTTATGGAAATTATTATGGTACACTAAAAAGTGAACTTGAAAAGATCATGAAGAGTGGAAAAACAGCTCTTCTTGACGTTGATGTCCAGGGTGGTATGAGTATTAGAGAGGCTTTCCCGGAGTCATATCTTATTTTTATTCTCCCTCCTTCTTTAGAAGAACTCAAAGAAAGGATCCTCAAACGCTGTAGCGATAATCCTGAAACCATCAAACGCCGCCTCCAACAGGCCTCTCACGAAATGGAAATGGCCCCCTTTTATGACCTGTGTATTGAAAACAAAAACCTTGAAGAAGC
>JBKBIS010000233.1:0-2798 GCA_046294145.1 Brevinematales bacterium
GTACTCACAGACATGCCTCCTGATGTCTTTTTTGCCTATCTCTTTACCTCTCTTATACCTTTCATCAAAAAATAAATCCACATTCAAAAAACTAAAAGACCAGTATTGCGAATCTTAGAACGTTGAGGGTAGTATTTTGCTGAAACAGGATGATAACTTAGCCCTTCCTTCCTTGCCTCACACACTTGTCCCGTCTCGTTCTCTCTTTCTCTGGCTACAAAGTTGCTTTATTTCCTTCTTGTTGCTATAATGAATGAGAGAAAAAATGGGGGATAAGTATGGAACGTCAATTTTCCTATCTCATAGTTGATGATGACAGATCCATTGTCAAACTTCTCTCCGAGATACTCACTCTTCAACCCTATACATTTCGGGTATTCTCTGCCTTGAGCGCAGAAGAAGCCCTTTCTACTATAGAACAAGAATCCATCGACATCCTCATCGTGGATATTCTTCTACCCGGTATGTCGGGTATAGATTTTGTTCGAGAAGCCTTCCGAAAAAACAGTGAACTTTCCGCTATCATGGTTTCAGGATATGCTGATATAGAAAAGGTTCGGCAAGCTCTGAAATTAGGTGTTTATGATTATATTATCAAGCCAATCAATATTGAAGAATTTCTTCACACCATTGGCAGACTGGTTGAGCATCTTCATCTCCTTGATGAAAAAAAGCTTTACGTTCAGACACTAGAAACAAAAGTCAAAGAAGCAACAGACAACCTCGCCCACTTGTTTTATGAAATTCTTTCTTCCACCATCTATATCCTCGAAGCAAGGGACATCAATACACTCAGACACTCTCAGGATGTTACCTGGTATGGAGAGCTTCTGGGCAAAGAACTCGGTGTTTCTGAAAGTGAATTGGAAAAACTTCGTATTGGTGGTATTCTTCATGATATTGGCAAGGTGGGTATAAAAGACGAGATTCTTTTCAAACCCGAAAAACTTACCCCTGAGGAGTATGCTATTATAAAACAACATCCCATTATAGGAAAAAAGATTCTTTATCCCATTGCTCAATTTGATAGAGACATCCTCGATATCGTCTACTATCATCATGAACATTGGGATGGAAACGGCTACCCAGAAGGAAAACGAGGAGAAACCATACCAAAACTGGCAAGAATTATAGGTATTGCTGACGCGTACAGTGCCATGGTCGCAGAGAGGATATACAAACCTGCCAGAAAGCCAGCTGAAGCCCTTGCAGAACTGAGAAGAAGTGCGGGCTCTCAATTTGATCCAGAACTTGTTCCTATTTTCTGCACCATGATTGAAAGAAATATATCTTTCCCCAAGGAGTAACCATGAAAAAAAATAGCGTTTTCATCATGTGTCTTCTTGCCCTTTTAGGCTGTACTTCCAAAACAAAAGCCCCTCCCGTCCAAAAGCTTTCATTCAAAGGAGAAGCAATTGGAATTGATCTTTTGCCTGAATTAGCCGAAATGAACCTCCGGCTTACTATTGGACTGATCCGCGATGGCTTTCTTGTCGTGAAAAAAGACGAAACAGTGGCCATCAAACAGATATCAACCACTGAACTCTCACCAGAAGAACAAAACCACATCAAAACAAAACTCATCGGCAAATGGTACATAGCAACCCTCCCTCTGGAAACACTTGTTTTTCTCCCCTCTCCACCTCAAAGAAGCTTTGAAATAAAAAAATGGATAGCTGCTCACAAAATCAAAGCCTCGCCGGTGATGATGGTTCTTTCTGAGGGATTAAAAGAGAATCTCTCATCTACCCCCACCTACACAGCCAGAGGCTATCTTGAGGCTATAGACTATGAAACCACAACCAATGACATCCAGATTACCCTCAAAGTGGTACTTGTTCCCTATGCAGGGAAATAATTCCTCTCTTTCTCTCGACCTGGTTCGGGCCGATGAACTCTTCACAAAGCAGAAATATAGCGAGGCTATTGTTCTCTATCGCAAACTTTTAGAGAGACCAGGTGAAAACAAGCTTACCATCCTGGAAAAATTGGGTTGGAGTTGCTACCTCGATGGACAATACCGCGAAGCTTTTCGCTACTTTCAGTGGTATGACAAACTTTCGCCAAACGAACTCACCATCCAGACCATGATGGGTATATGTGCCTTTGAAATGAACGATCTCAAAACAGCAAAAGAGATTTTGCTTTCTATCACCAATGATACCTTGGCTCCAGAAGAAGCTCTTGCCACTCTCATCAAAACCCTCATTCGACTTCAGGAACCATTTGAGACCTACCTCCAGAACTGGTGGGAACACTCCAACATAACTCCATCACTCACGTATGAGATAGCCAACGAACTCATCACCATGAACCTCCCTATGGCAGAAGCCTTTCTCGAAATGGCACTATCAAGATTCCCCTCCGACACCTCTCTTTTGTACGGAATGGCTATCTGTCAACTCAAACAACAAAACTATCACAAAGCCGCTCTCTTCTGCGAAGATATTATCTCCCATGAGAAAGACAAATTCCCCCTGGCGACCCTTATCGTAGCTATAAGCAAAATCCTCTCCAGAGATACCCCAAAAGCCATGTCCCTCATTGAGGATGCCAGACAAAAAGGATGGCTCGACAGTGAATGGCACAGACAACTTGCCTCTGCCTGGAAAAACACCCAGAACATAGAAAAGGCCAGAGAACACCTCTGGCAAGCTATCAGGCTCAAACCAGATGATTCCTCGTTATGGCTTAGCTACCTTGATACCCTCTCACACACAGATAAAATCAATGAATTCCTTTTTAGCTGCGAAGAAGCCTATACTCATACAAAAGACCCTTCCTTTCTCAAAATCGCC
>JBKBIS010000234.1:0-2763 GCA_046294145.1 Brevinematales bacterium
GTATTGATAGTCATATCTATACGGGCTATGAGATTCCAAAATATTACGACTCACTTGTGGCCAAGGTACTTGCCTGGGGGCGTGATAGACAGGAGGCTATTGCGCGTATGCGAAGACTTCTTGATGAGATGCGGATAGAGGGTATTAAAACTACAGCACCTTTCCATCGTCAGATGATGGATAATCCAGATTTTATCAAAGGGAATTATTCTACGAAGTTTATGGAGAATTTTAAACTCAAATAAAGAGGGAGAAGGTATGGAAAAAGTTATTATTACCAAGAAAGCGGTGGAAGATCTGGTAAGGTGGACAGTAAAGGAATGTGAAAATGTTAGATTGGTTTCTGAAAAGAGACCTGTGTCTGTTTCTTTTGTAGGATCTTATCAGGTGGAGGTAAAAGTGGATATTGAGATAAAAGCAGGTCTCAATATCGTTGAAAAGACCGAAGAACTCCGCAAGCAGATCAAAACTACGCTTGAGAAACATGCGCGTCTTGATCTTCGCTATAGTAAAATAACAGTAAGGGGTCTTTATGACGAATAAGTCGAAAAGTAGATGGCTTATTATTCTCATGCAGGTAGCCTGGATAGTTATGGTTTTTGTGGGGCTTTTGTTTGTTGTTATTGTGAGCCGTGGATCACAGCTTCCCCTCGAGCAGGCTATTCATTTTACAACAGGTATGTCTCCCTGGTTCTTTCTTGGAATGGTTGGCTGGGTGTTGATGATTTTGGGACTGGTAGCGGCTGGTTGGTGGTATTATGAGTATTTTTATAGTCATACGATTTATGTACGTACACCGTATGGAGAACTGGAGATTCACAAGGCGGCTATCCAGGGTTATCTTGTGGAGCAACTTGAACGACTTCCTGAGGTAGTGGCTTGTGATGTTAGTGTGGCTATTTTCAAGAGGCGTTTTGTGGCTCTTGATATTCATGTTCTTCTTGCATCTAAGAAATCCTGTCGGGAGTATGGGGAAACACTTCAGCAGGATATTCTTCAGATGCTGTTGTCTACCTTTGGCATTAAGGACATAAAGCGTTTTCACCTCCAGGTGAATGCTTTTGTGGGGGTGGAATCTCACAAAATGGTTCAATACCGGTAAGGAAAACGGATGTTTAGCTTAGTATGGCTGAGAAATGTTTTGACGTTTAATAATTTTGCCCTCTATGTGGAGAATCTTCCTGAAAAGCCGTTGGGTGTGACGGCCTTTTCTCTGGATTCGAGGACTATTCAGCCCTCAGAATGTTTTGTGGCTATTCCTGGGGAGCGCTTTGATGGACATGATTTTATCCATGATTGTGTGCGCAAGGGGGTGAAGATTTTTATTGTAGAAACAGTGTTCTATCGCAAGAATCGAAAAAATCTTCCGCCTGGCATATTTTTTGTGGTGAAAAACAGTCGTGAGGCTCTTGGTGTTTTAGCAAGGGAATACAAAAAGTATTTATATGCGAAGGTGATAGGTGTTACAGGAAGTTCTGGAAAAACGACAACGAGGGAACTTATCAGCTATCTCCTTTCCTTGAAGTATCAGGTGCATTCTACGAAGAAAAATCTCAATAACGATCTTGGACTCCCTTTGACGGTTCTTGAGGCTAAGGAGGGAGTTCATTTTATGGTACTGGAGATGGGTATGAACCATCTTGGTGAGATAGGATATCTTTCTTCTATTGTTCATCCCTATGCAGCTGTTATCACCAATGTGGGATACGCTCATATTGGTAATTTAGGCTCTCTGTATAATATTGCTCGTGCTAAAGCAGAAATCTTCAAGGGAATGATGCCAAAGTATGGAGTGGCTTTTCTCAATAGGAATGATGAGTTCTATGGTTATCATAAGAAACTGGCTCCTGTTCCGGTTGTTGATGTGATTCCTGATGAAATAACCATCATGGAGAGTCGTGGGCTCGATGGTTATTTGCTCTACTATCAGGGAATGAGTTTTCGTTTTCGTGTGGCAGGGAGACATAATATTGCTAATTTAGCTATTGCTCTCAAAGT
Organism: Brevinematales bacterium; assembly: GCA_046294145.1. Taxonomy (GTDB): domain Bacteria; phylum Spirochaetota; class Brevinematia; order Brevinematales; family Thermospiraceae; genus Thermospira. The sequence continues at coordinate 1,999 of JBKBIS010000234.1, forward strand.
AGCCGAATATTTTGGTGTGGACATGGTTCAAGCTCTCAAGGCTGTTGAGGATTTTCAGCCAGTGAGTGGAAGAAGTGAAGTTATTCGAACCTCTAGCTGGACGATTATTAATGATGCTTATAATGCGAATCCATCTTCTATGCGGGCTGCTCTCTTTCTTTTGAAAGATTTACCTGGAAGGCGTGTGGCTATCATAGGGGATATGCTTGAATTGGGCAAGCATTCTCGTTCTCTTCATGAAATGATAGGTGAGATGATAGTTACCAATCAGGTGGCTGACTTGGTTGTTTTGCATGGAGAAGAATCTAGGCACACTTTTGAAAAACTCAAAGCTAACCATATGCTCGCTTTTTGGTTTCCTTCGAAGCAGGAATTGGTTCGAAGTATCAAATCTCTTCTTCAACCTGGGGATACTATTATGGTTAAAGCTTCTCATGGAATGAAATTAGAAGAGGTAGTAGAGGAGTTGAAGAAGGGTTAAAAAAACTTCCATTCAAAAAGAGGAAAACTTGACATCGTTGTGGGAATTTACAGTGTTTTCCTATCCATGAGCGTGTTGCTTTGGTTTTGGTGGCAGGAGAAGTGGGGACTGATGGCCTTGTGATTATGGATTTTTCTTGGCTTTTGTGCTATAATGAAGAAGGTAAAATCCATGGAGGCTTGCATGAGAAAATTGGTGTTACTTTTTTTTGTAGTAGGTATGGTGCATGCTCAGACGGTGAGTCAGATTCTCTCAGAAAGGGAATTTCGAGTAGGCATGCTTCG
>JBKBIS010000235.1:0-2749 GCA_046294145.1 Brevinematales bacterium
GACGAGCTACCCCAGCTCTGGAATATCCTGAGAGGCGACCTCAGTATCGTAGGCCCAAGACCGGTGTCAGAAGAAGAGATCGAGAAATTCTACAAAGAGTACCGCGTCTATTACTACTCCGTAAGACCTGGTCTCACCGGTCTCTGGCAGGTTTCCGGAAGATCTAATACAGACTATACATACCGTGTTCAGACAGATGTGTGGTATGTGGAGAACTGGTCTCTCTGGTTAGATATAGTTATCATTTTCAAAACCTTTGAGGTTCTCCTCAAAAGAGAAGGGGCTTATTGACCTGACATTTTCTCAAGCACCTCATAGAGGGGACTTTCTGAGAAATCACAAAGAGAAAGTTTCTCTTGAGAGAAAAGAAGGCCAGCTTTTTTTGCCAAGCCGGGAATGTGCTGAATCTCGTGGTAGGTAAGCTTTTCTGGAGAGAAGGGATAGGAAAGCCCAACAACAGACCTTTCACGATAACCTATGACAAAAACATCTCTATGGGTTCGAAGAGGATACTTCCTTGGAATATTTATCGTAATAGGATAACTGCCTAAAGGTCGTGCTAAACTCCATTCACCCCTTGTTCCATCGACTATAACATCCCGAAAAAGCGTCCCCACAGGAAACACCTTCTCAAGCATGGGAATATCAATCTCGCACCGTATCCTTTCCCGATAGCGTCTGAAAGCCGCCTCTGTTTTCACATCCATGCGTACCTCCATGCGAGAGAGAGAAGTACCCGGTGTTTTCTTGAGTTGACGAATATTGATACGACGAAGCAAAAGCCCTTTGTCTAACACGGCAAGAAGAAAATCATAATTCAAACGAAAGGTCTGACGCGTTTCACCGGGAAGACCATGAATCAGATTGATCCCTGGCAAAAGATGCGGTATTCCCTCTGTTCTTTTTCCCCCTATCTCATTCACCATCTCTAGAGCCATCATCACCTGTTCAGGGGTTGCCTTGAGCTGGTTTTTTCTCACCACCTCTGGATCCGCAGATTCCATACCAAAAGCTGCCACATCACCAGGTGTATTGTACTGGACAATCGTTTCAAGGATCCTTGCTGACTCCTCAGGAAAGCGAGCAATAGTCCCCGGATTCATATTATCAAGATGAAGTGTTTTGATGTTGGGAGCAACTTCCCGAATACCTTCATAAAGAGCTTTTATCCTCTCTGGTACGGGGCGATAAAAACCATCTCGTTCCACACTTGTATCAGGATGAAAACTCAAAATATCAGCCTGTTTCCCCAATCGGAAATGCCGACAACCAAGATCAAAGAGAGCCTTCACCTCAGAAACAATTGAATTCACCGAACGAAATTCCACAGGATGAAGCCCTTCTAAACAAAAACTACAATGAAAACGACGGGGGCAACCTCTTCCCGTTTCAAGTTCAATCACCACATCAGGAAACCAGGGATGATGAAGTACCACCTCAGCCCCCATTCGGGAAAACAAATCCCCTTCCTCTTCGGTTCTTTTTCGCATACGGGGAGAAATCCCTCTGGCTATATCAGCTATATAAGCCTCTATATCTCCGGCAATAACCTGAACATTGGAAGGAAGCATCGTCTGTTTCTCAAGACTCTGTGGTCCTCCCCACAATACGTGGTTCTTTTTGTAGTGAAGGGCTATAAGCTTCACTTCCTCGTTCGTTATAGGTGCCCCACCCAGGTACTTTCCTGGGACAGGATTTCCAGAAATCAATACCACAACATCAGCCTCTGGCCAATTCTCTGTATCTCGAAGCTGGTCAATAGTACGATAAAAAAGAATATGTTCACCCACAGAGAGAATAGCCCCTGCTACATACCTCACATACGGCGAAATATAAGGGGGAACTCCCAGAGCAGTAGGTTCATCTACATATCCATCTATCAAAAGAAAACGCACCTATAGCCCCATATCGAGATTGATGGTATTGCCCCCACCATCCAGATTCCAGTTTTCCTGAGAACCACTCCCAAAATCAAACTGATAGGGCACATTATTCGTAAGAATTTCCATCTCTTTATTCTGCCTTTCATAGGAATCTGTTGTATGCTTATCACAGGTTCGGGATGGCACTGTACTACGAAGAAAAACCTCCTCTATCACATCAGGACAGTAGAGAGTAGGCAAAAGCCCTGTTTCCGCACATACTCCCACCCTCACCACATCTGCTGGCTGAATAAAATTGGGTGGTGGATTCATTTTTGAAACATCTCGCATGTAATTCATCCATATAGGAGCAGCCACCACAGCTGCTGCCCGATGTCGCCCTAGGGCTTTGCGATAATCATCAAACCCAACCCAAACAACTGTCGCCAAGTTTTTGGTAAAACCAGCAAACCAGGCATCCTTCCAGTTAGGTGTGGTACCTGTTTTTCCACCAGCAGGATAATTGAAACCCGCAGTCGTTGCTGCACCAGCACCCGTTCCACGGTACAGGACAGTAGAAAGCATATCCTGCATGATATAAGCCGCTCCCTCAGAAAGAACCTGCTGACGATTGCTTTTGTTGAGATCCCGTTCCATCTCAAAGTCAGCCACCACACGCCCGTACCTATCCTTCACCTGACGAATTGCCAGTGGCTTCACCCACTCCCCATTGTTCGCGATAGTCGAAAAGGCCTGTGCTACGTGAAACGGCGTAAACGTTCCCACACCAAGAGCAAAGGCAAGTGAAGGCATCACATTCTTCTTTATATCCTCTACAGTGGTTCCCAGAAGTCCGGCTATCATAGAAGCTGTCGCTTCATATCCAA
>JBKBIS010000236.1:0-2732 GCA_046294145.1 Brevinematales bacterium
CTGAGGCATTTTTTTCATCTTTTTACGCCCTATCTTGAGGAAAAAAGGGGGGTGGTATATTATGAAAGACTTGTGGCTTCTTCGGTTTTGATTGTTGGTGAAAGAAAGATGGGACAGCGTCTCAAGGAAAATCTTCATGCTTGTGGAATGGAAAAGATAAGTTTTGAAGAGATGCCACCTGATTGTAAAAATAAGCAAGATATTTGCCTGTGGTTACAAAAAATTGTGGATAAACCAAATCTGGTGGTTGTGTGTGGGGGTGAACGTTCTTTTGGTTTTTTTTTGACGGCGAATGAAGTTTTGTGGCAAGAGGGTATTCCTGTTCTCTATGTTCAGGAAGACTGGACTGGTGGGATAGTGGGGCCATTGGTACTTCCAGGGGAAACGGGGTGCTTTCAGTGTTATCTTGAACGTAAGCAGGTGAATAAGGAGTATGATAGTGGTTATGAATTGATGAAACAAAAGATAGGATTATCTTTTTCATCGACGGGGTTTCTTCCTTTTCATGCGTGGTTAGGATCCCTTGCTGTGACAGAAGTGGTGAAGTTTCTTTCACGATATCTTTATCCTGAAACCTTGAAAGGAGTGTTTCTGGTAGATGCGGTGAACTATAGGGTTTCTTTTCATCCTGTGTTGAAATCGCCCTATTGTCCCGTGTGTGGGTATGTGGATCGTATTCCTCCACAGAGGGTATGGTTGGAGGATGCCAATGGGGTATAGTGTGCATCTTTCAACAGAAAGGGACGTATCTGCTTTTGGGAAAAGGTTTGACAATGATTTTTGGATCAGGCGAATGGAGCCGTTTTTTTCTCCTCTCACGGGGATTATTAACTACTACTATGTATCGGAGGTTGGACCAGAAGAGCCACAGCTTTTCTTTTCCAGTGCAAGGCTTCATAGAATGTCTTATAATTTGGGTATACCCTTTGATCCGCAAGTGGGAGGCATAGGAGAGACAGCAGAGCAGGCTTTTCTGTCGGCATGTGGAGAGGCACTGGAGAGATATGCCTCTTCAGTGGTACCAGTGAGTCGTTTGGTTTTTGCTTCTTATCAAGACCTAGTGGCTCGAGGTGAAAGTGCTATTCATCCAGATCTTTTTGGACTCTTTGCACCATTTCAGTATGAACAGGCAAACTTTGCTTATGAGCCTTTTAGGGAAGATTCGCCTGTGCGATGGGTAAAGGGAAATTTTCTCTTTTCTGGTGAAGATGTTTGGGTTCCTGCTGCTTTTGTGTATATGCCGTATATGTATGAGTATGGAAAAGAGACTCGTATCAATCATACTACTTCTACAGGACTTGCTTTTCATTTTGATCCAGCAACTGCCTGGAAAATAGGACTCTGTGAGGTTATTGAGAGAGATGCATTCAGTATTGTCTGGTGGACAAAAATAGTGCCGGATGAAGTAGATCTTGCTTCTGTAGGGGATCAAAAGATTCGGCGTTTTTTGGATGAAAAATTTGGCTATCTGAGAGATAAGGTTCGAGTGTTTCAACTGCCTACGGATACGGGTTTTTTTGTGTTTTTGGGGCTCATTGAAGAGGACGAAAACAGAGCACATATGGCTGATGTTCCGGCTTTGTGTATGGGTGCGGCGGCAGGACTTGATGCCGAGACGGCTCTCTACAAGGTTCTTCTTGAGGTGGTACAGACATGGAAATTTGCCGTTTATCTCAAAAGACAAAATGAAATGAGGGAGAGCAAAAAGGTTTTCACAGGTAATTGGAATGAGGAGGTTTTGGATTTTACTGATGGAGTTCTTCTTTATAGTTATCCACAATTCAAAGAGGGAGTGAATTTCTTGAAAAAGGGAAAAAGGATTTCTTTTGGTGAGGTAAAGAAAAAAGGGGGATTTTCTTCTCTTTCAGAGGCGATTGCTTCTCTTCATGAACAGGGTTTTGATCCTGTGGTGGTAGATATTACACCAGAGGATATTCGTGATGGTGGGGGATATGTGAGTCGTGTGGTGATACCGGGAATGGTGAGTCTTAATGGGGCTCACAGGTATCGTTTTTGGGGAGGAAAACGGCTTTTTTCTTTTCCTAAAAAGATGGGTCTGAAAGATCATGAGCTTACGATAGATGAACTTAATCCTTACCCGCATCCCTTTCCTTAGGAGGTTTTTGATGATTGTGAGGAAATCTTCTCCTTTAGAAATGGCATATGATTTGATATATCCCCCGCGAGAGTGGGAAGAATATCGAATGGGGCTCTTGTATCATGAACAGAGTAAATTTGGTCGCAGGAAGAGTGAGAAGGATTTTATTCATATAGGGAAACTTCGACAGAATCCTTCTCTTGTGGCATCTATGACCAAACATTTCAAGATATATCCTGATGTGGAGTATATATTCCTTGGCTCTGTGGTGGATCTTTTCACTGATGAGAGTATTTCGATTGAGGAAGCGATTGTTCGTCGGCGAAGTGTGAGGACTTTTTCTCAACGGGTTATGTCTTTTGAGGTTTTTGCAAAGATTCTGGTTTTTTCCTGTGGCATAACGGGAGAGATGCCTTATGATACGGGAGATGTGCAATATTTGAGAGCCAGTCCTTCCGCAGGGGCTTTGTATCCTTTGGAGGTGTATCCTGTAGTGTTTAGGGTGGATGGTCTGGAACCTGGCCTTTATCATTATTCGGTAAGCAAAAATGCTATAGGACTTCTGAAGAAAGGGGATTTCTCTGAGTTTGTTGTTTCTCTCTGGACAGAACAACAGATGATAAGGGATGCCAGT
>JBKBIS010000237.1:0-2730 GCA_046294145.1 Brevinematales bacterium
GATCCGCAGCAGGAAAGATCTTCTCTGCAAGCGAAACCCTGTAATTGGGCAAGAAAACTACTTTCATCTTGCTCCCTACCACAGGATCACTATTAACCACTCTGGCCACATTATTGATAAACTTGATGATAAGCTTGGCCATGAAGTAACCGGGCGCAGCCTTGGCTCCAAAGATAAACGTCCTGGGCACAAAATTCATGGAAGGATTTTCTTTGATCTGATTGTACAGGTGAACAATATGAAGAGCATTCAAAAGCTGCCGCTTGTACTCATGGAGACGTTTCACCTGTACATCAAACATGGAGTTAACATTGACTTCAACACCACACTCATCGGCAATAATTTTAGCCAAACGCTTCTTGTTTTCAAGCTTGATAGCCTGCCACTCTTTCTGGAAGGATTTGTCTTCAACATACTTTTCAAGATCACGCAGTTTAAAAAGATCTACTGTCCACTCATCACCAATCTTTTCTGTAATAAGGGACGCAAGTGCAGGATTCGACTTGAGAAGCCAGCGTCGCGGAGTAATGCCATTAGTTTTGTTATTGAAACGCTCCGGAAACATTTCATAAAAGTCATGAAAGAGTTCCTTCTTGAGAAGCTCTGTATGAAGAGCAGCCACACCATTGATTGAATGGCTTCCTACCGTAGCAAGCCAGGCCATGCGAACATAACGTTCTCCGCTCTCATCAATCAAGGACATACGGCGAAGTCTGTCCACATCTCCAGGAAAACGTCGGCTAACCTCAGCAAGAAAATCAGCATTGATCTTGTAGATAATCTGCATATGACGAGGGAGAAGCTCTTCCATCATGGCTACAGGCCATTTTTCAAGAGCCTCCGGCATCAAGGTATGATTAGTATAACCGAACACCTGCTGGGTAATATTCCATGCCTCATCCCATGGCAGATTCTCTTCATCTACCAGAAGTCGCATAAGTTCAGCCACAGCAATGGCTGGATGCGTATCATTAAGCTGAATAGCCACCTTCTTGGGAAAGTCCTTGAAATCCTTGTGATGCTTCTTGTAACGACGGATAATATCCCACAAAGAAGCTGCCACAAAAAGATACTGTTGTTTGAGACGAAGAATCTTTCCGGCCACACTATTATCATTTGGATAGAGTACCTTGGAAATATTTTCAGAAAGATTTTTCTCTTCAACAGCCTCTATATAATTTCCTGCATTAAAATCGTGAAAATCAAATTCATTAGTTGCACGGGATGTCCACAAACGGAGGGTATTAACAACATTGTTCTTGTAACCAGGAACTGGTACATCAAAAGGAATAGCCAGTACATCCTGGGTGTTTTCCCAGAGATATTTATCATTACCATTTTCGTCTTTGACCACGCGTACATGACCATAGAAACGAACACGAAGCTGAAATTCACAACGCTCAATTTCCCAGGGATATCCCAGCTTCAACCAATCATCTGGTTCTTCAACCTGATATCCATTCACAAACTTCTGGTTAAAAATACCATAGTCATACCGAATACCATATCCATAACCAGCCATACCAAGGGTAGCCATCGAATCCAGAAAACACGCTGCCAGTCTTCCAAGACCACCATTCCCAAGCCCAGCATCCTTCTCCTCCTCACGAATCTCGGTTATATCAAGACCAAGCTCCTTCATAGCCACTTCGGCTTCTTTCTCAATACCAAGATTCACGAGGGCATTGCCAAGGGTACGTCCCATGAGAAACTCAAGAGAAAGATAATACACTCGCTTCACATCTTTGTTGTAATAGGTTTGTTGGGTCTTGATCCAGCGATCAAAAAGCATATCTCGTACCGTATATGCCAGGCTGAGAAAGTTGTCATAATCCGTCGCTGTATACTCATCCTTGGCAAGCGAATAGTGCCGATGACGTAAAAAACCTTCTTTGATCTGTTCTACCAGTTTGCGATCAATACCTTGAGCGGATGTGTTTTTCGGCATACTACACTCCTTACGTTATATAGATTTTAGACAAGATAAAAGTGCTATAATTCTAGCGAAAAAGAGAAAAAATTGCAAATAAAAAGACACTAGCAAAAAAAACTCACAATCGCTGATAACATCTCAACTCATTTGATTTTTATCTGTAAGCACCATCTTTCGATCCCATGAGATGACAAAACAGAAACCATCCCCCTCTTCAAAGCCGTATCCAGTCGATCATAGTATCCTGTAGCAGGTTCAATGGCTACATTGTACTCCCCTTTGAATCCCCCATGATTATACCATATCCCAACATATGGAACTTTATCACTCTCCCATGATATTTCAAGTGACACCTCTGGCCATACAAGAAGAGCTGATGAAACTCTTTCTTCCGGGCAAATATACACTTTTGTACTTTTCTCTCCCTTCCATGAATCCCCATTTCGAAGATCATGGCCATTTACCAATGGCCAAGCCACGGGCTTTTCTAACGGTCCCACAAAGGTATCCTCATGAACTGGCACCACCTTTTTTAACCCTGGAATCTCAAGGCAAAGTCCTCTCATATCCCACAAGGCATGCCATGCCCAGATATAGGGCTGGGCTCTCTCTGAAAGATTTGTCAATGTATACGATACAAGGCACCGATCATTCTGCAGTGTAATCTCTCGTTCAAAAAGGAGAGGAACCGTCTCACATTTTACCCTTCCATACAGAGTATTGCTGTCCACACGCATATCCCAAACTCTTGCCCACACCTCTCCATGATCAGGAAGCTGTTGTCCCTCCCAAACACA
>JBKBIS010000238.1:0-2680 GCA_046294145.1 Brevinematales bacterium
GATGGTGTTTGTGCCTCATCTCTGGGAGGTAGTCATAAAATTCATGGGATCAAAGTGATGAGTGATTGCCTTTCGGATAGACTGGAAAAGGGGATGCTCATGGGAGAGATTTTTTCTTTCGTTTTCTTCTAAGGAAAGTGGTATATTCTCGAGAGGGCGAACAGGAGGAAAAGAAAAAATGACCAAGTGATCTGCTATCATGAGAGCTTCCATAATATCATGGGTGATGAGAAGAGTATATTCTTTGTCTTTTCTCCAGAAGTCTCTGAGAAGTGGAAAAAGTCTTTGTTTCAGTCCTATGTCCCAGGAACGAAAAGCTTCATCAAGAAGAAGCCACTTACTTTCAAAAAGCCATGCTCTGGCCAGGGCTATCCGTTGTTTTTGTCCACTACTCAGTTGAGCAATTCGTTTACTTGTGTTTTCAATTTCCAGGATTTGAAGAGTGTACTGGATACGTTCTAAAGAGATATGGGGAGAGACAAGGCGAATGTTGTCCAAAACAGAAAGCCATTCTACTAACCGCAGGTCTGGAAAAACCATACCTACTGGCTGAACCACATGGACCAAGCCTTCATCTGGGGTATCAAGACCGGCTACAAGACGGAGGAGGGTAGTTTTTCCACATCCGGATGGTCCTAAGATAGCGTTTATACCCGGCTGTATAGTGAGAGAAAAGTGTTCAAATACAACCTTTTCTCCGAAACATTTGGTGAGATCTTCACAAAGAGTCATACTTCCTCTAAGGCAAAATGGTTTTTGAGTTGAGAGAGAAAAGAGATAATAAAATTGTCAATAAGCCATCCGAAAAGAAAAAGAAGGCCAGCCCAGGCAAAAAGTTCTTCCGTATTGACGTATGTTTTAGCCCAGAAGAGTTTACTTCCCATGCCTTCTCTGGGAAAGGCCAGTACTTCAGCCATGACAACGACTTTGAGAGAAAGGGAAATAGTGGCTCTCAGACTGGTGAAGAAAGAGAGAACAAGTGAAGGAAGGTAGAGGGCAACAAGACGCCGAAAGCCTTTGATGGCAAATACATCTGCCATCTCTTTCAGTGCTGTCGGGCTACTGAGAATAGCCTGCCGTGTATTCAAAAACCAGATGGGAAAGGTAGTGAGAAAAACGAGAAACAGGGGAGAAACTTCCTTTGGAAGCCAGAGGAGAAGGAGAAGCATCCATACAATGGCTGGAATGCTTTGAAAAAACAGAATAATGGGTTGAAAAAAGGCGAACAAGGAGGGATGTTTTCCTGCCGCAATACCGAGAGTGATACCGGGCAAAGCACTCAAAAGGAGTCCTCCAAAAAGACGTCCAAAAGTATAGGCAATATGAAGGTAATTTTCAGGAGAAAGGAGGATTGTTCTCATTGCCTGGAAGGTTGTCAGGGGAGAGGGAATCAATAGTGAAGAATCAGCCAGAAGGCTACTTATTCCCCAGAAAATGAAAAGGACAAGTAGCCCGCTGACAAAGAAGAGCCTACCACGCAAAGAAGGTGTCATCTGGAATACTTTCCAAAACTTGCTCATCAATATCTTGGAGAGCCTTGAGATAGGTGAGAATTTCCTTTCGTACTATGCGAGCAGGGAGATAAGTGAGGCCCATTCGTGGGATGGACTTCTCAATAACTTCAGGAGGAATCTGAAGCCCAAGTCCAACCACACCGAGTTTACTTGCCTCGGCAGGATTAGCGTTAACCCAGGCCACCTCCTTTTGATAAGCCTGAAAGAAACTCACAATTTCTTTTTGATGGTGGGAGAGGAAACCAGCAAAGGAGACGATAGCCGTTTGAGGAACACCACTTCTTGTAGAAAAAACCTGGTTCCATTCTTCTCGATAGACTTTGAAAAGGCGTACCTGCGGGTTTTTAGAGAGAACCAGTGAAACCAGTGGTTCCGGAAGGACAGCATTTTCTATTTTGCCTGCGATCATGAGTTGAGCAATCTGTGGAGAATCGCCATAAACTATGTTTGGTTTTGTTCCCTTCATTCGAAAAAGGACACGGCTCACCATATCCGGTGAAGAACCCGGAGATCCAATATGAACCTGTTTACCTGCCAGATCTTGCCAGTTAGTATAAGTCTGGTTCGTGGTGAGAAGGGCGAGCATGCCTATAGAGGTGATTCCTATGAGTCTGAGATCAGGAGTTTTTTGATAAAGTTTGGCAGCCACATTGGCCGGAATGATAAAAAGGGCATCTTCACGCTGGACAATCTTTGGCAGGATCTCTGTAGTGACATCCTGATAGAATATCACTGTGATCTGGTTCGTGAGACGAAGGAGGGGAAGTGCCGGGGCAGCCTTCGGGCTATAAATGGTAAGACCAAAAACCATACCAGGAAGAAAAAACATCCAGAATTTCATGTTTACCTCCTTTCTTTTATTACAAGATACCTTCTTTCTGTTGAAAACGGCAAATTTTTGTACTCTATTCACTGGTAGTTTTCCTTGAAAAAGCGATGGAGAACACGTGAGGCTACTGGGTGTTGCTTGCAATAGAGAAGAAGCGAAAAGAGATAACTTTCCGGTTCTCCTGTATCTAACATAGTTCCTGTGAGGGGAAGGGCACGCATTTTGTTTTGTTGAGCCAGAATGTTGATGGCATCAATATGATAAAATTCGCCCGCTGTATGTTTTTTCCATCCTTCTTCAAGAAAAGCGAAGAGCTCTGGTTCAAAAAGATATCGCC
>JBKBIS010000239.1:0-2669 GCA_046294145.1 Brevinematales bacterium
ATATCAATATGCCAAAGATGGACGGGGCAAACTTCATCAGGAGAATGAAAGCCGATCCTGTTCTTTCCCAAAAGGATGTCATCGTTATTTCCAGTGTCCTGTCCGGGCCTCTCATAGATGCCCTTCAAGAACTCAAGGTGAAAGGGATGATAAAAAAACCCATTAACCCTCAGGAACTCTACAAAATTCTCAAGGGATAGGAGTTGGTTATGGTAAGCATTCAAACATTTCAGGAAAAACTTTTTGAGGCTATCAAAAGTATCATCGAAGAAATGGGATTCCTCGAGGTGGAAAAGTCACCAAAAGAGGTTAACCTCTCCACTCTTGAGTGTGTAAGTATACAGGTAATCAAGCCTTTCTTGGGCAGATTCTACTTCTATTTCGCACCCGAAATGAAATACGAAATCGTTCGCAATCTCTACGGCAAAGATGTCGTGGCAGAAAAAGAAGCCCAGGATGCTATTCTGGAGGTTCTCAATGTGATCTCCGGACGATTTCTTGCCACTCTCACCCCAGAAAAAGACTATGAGATGGAATTTCCACGGTGGGAATACGATAAACCAGAATTGACCAACATAGTCGCCGATATATCCCTCTGCATTCAAGATTATGAAGGACGATTCCTTGCCATCAAGGAGGTTATGTGAATATCACAGTCCGTCGCACTGTTTTTATAAGTAGCATCGTGATGGTCGGTATAGGATTGTCTCTCTCTTCTCTTCCAATTGGACTCATAGGACTTTTGTTGTGTCTGGTATCTGGCTGGCCCAAAAATACATCGTCTTTCTCTTCCTCCGTTCCGCCTGAAGATGAAGATATTCTTCCCCAGATACACACTCTCCTTCTGGAATTCTTCACTTCCCTTGTCAATCAAAACCCACAAAAATCACAAGAACAACAAAACTTTCTTGCCTCCTGGAAAGCACTGTCCGTTGAGAATACTCAGAGTATGATAAACCTACTTAAAGAGGCACAAAAGATTTTTGATATATCATGTCTCCCTACCACAGAAACACTCTCCTCTATCCAGAAAGCCTTTTATAAACTTCCCTATCTTCGCATTCTGCTGCTCAATGTGATTGAAAAAACCGAAGAAGCCACCAATACTCTCATCGAACGATTCATTTCCGTCTCTGAAAAAAACCGGCAGGCCATTGAAGAAGTCAAAAAACGTATTGAAAGCCATCAGGGAGAGTCCCTTTCCAACCTGATCGCCCAATCCTCCGAGATAACTCAGAACTACGAGCTCATGAAAGAAGAATACGAAACCCTCCTTTCCCAGAACAAGATACAAATCGAAGATTTCACCCGCCAGCTTCAGACAATGTTTGATCAACTCAAAAGCATCAATGATATCTTAGGACAAAACAAAATCATTGCCGTAAACCTTTCCATCGAAGGAGTAAAGTTTGGAGACAAAGGGCGTGCTATCAAGGTGATAGTGCGAGAAATACAAAAGTTGAACCAGAAAATCGACCAGTTTACAGGAGAAGTCAGCCACCGCTTAGAGCAGTTTGAGGTTTTCAACAAAGAATTGTGGCAAAACTGGCTGAAACACATGGGGGACTCTGTCACCAGGTTCCAGATAGCCTCAGAAAATGCTTCTCGCCTCATGGAAAAACTCAAGGATGCCTCCCAGCACATGAATGATATTGCCTCTCTTCTTCAACAAAATGCCACAGCTATACAAAAAGACCTCGATACTATCGTCGAATCTCTCCAATTTCAGGATATCACCAGACAACAAATTGAAAATGTCATGAGCTACCTCGGTCAGATCCAGGAAGATATCAAAAAAGGAAGTCAGATTTTTAGTCAATTCGGTATTACCTTTGACGAATGGGACATCGAGAAAATGGATGAAGCCAAAAATGATATGGTCAGGGAAGCCAAGGTATCTAGTGAACGCTTCCTTTTGAAATAAACGTGGAGGAGGAAAGTATGAAATTTCTCGTTGTTGACGATTCTGTCACCATGCGAAAGATAGTAGCCCTGGTACTTCGGGCAGAAAAATACGAAGTAATAGAAGCCGAAAATGGAAAAGATGGCCTTGAAAAACTTAAAGACAACCATTTTGACTGTTTTATTGTTGACTATAACATGCCAGAAATGAACGGCATATCCTTCATCAAAGCCGTACGCGCCATGCCTGAGTACAAAGACACCCCCATTATCATGCTGACTACCGAAAGCGAACAGGACAAACAAGAAGAGGGAAGACAGGCTGGAGCCAATCGCTGGATCATCAAACCCTTCAAAAACGAGGTTCTTCAAGCCACCATAAGAGAACTCCTGAGCTAAAAACCAAACTGAAAACGATAAATCATTTCCAGCGAAACCTCGCGCGTTGACATGTGCTCATACCCCTGAATCCAAGTATTATTATACTCATCAAAAAAATAATGAGTTTTATCCATATCTAACATGGAAAATGCAAGTGACACCCCAAAAGAAGAATTCAAAAAGTAGGTGGCTTTCACACTGAGGAAAGGAAAATTATACCGAATAATATTTGTCTCCCTTTCGCTTATGCTTATCACAGCAGGAGAAAAACTCTGATTCACCTCCCTCCATCCCTGACTCAGAGGCCATACTTGAACAAACCCAGAGAGTTCTCCCTTTTTGAGAGAAACTCCACCTCCCAACACAAAACCCACCCCAGAAATCCC
>JBKBIS010000023.1:0-12315 GCA_046294145.1 Brevinematales bacterium
AGGAACATCCTTTTCTGGTGTAGGTCTTTCTCTACGTCGGATAATAGGCTCTGTGGGTTCAGACTTAACCGTATATAGAACCGGTATAAGCGGCGCATGGCTTCTTTTCCCCAATCTTCGGGTAGGGGGATTTTGTGGCGTCTTACTTGGAAGAGAATATACCTCCTATGGAACAGGCCTGGCCTTTTCCACAGGAGCACTCTATCAACTTAGCGAAGCATGGCGCATGGGTATTTCGTGGCAAATGTTTTCTCCCCTTTCATGGACATATTCACTCTATGGCAAAGATGTTCAAGAAAAATTTCCTTCTCGATTGGCCTTAGGTATCACTGCCCGCCTCCCAAGAGGAGAATGGTTTGGAGAGATAGACTACACTGACACCCCCGCTATGGGATTTATCTCCGATGGAATCACAGAAAATCTCTCTGTATCAGAGATCACCCCATGGACTATTCACCTCGGCTGGAGAAGCAAACTCCCTCTGTGGGATATTCCTTTTCATGTTGGACTTTTCACAGATCACCTCTGGATATCTCCCCAGCCTTTAAGACAGTGGTCCCTCACTCTAGGTATTCGCGCCGTGGGAAAAAACGTTCGTCTCATCTTTACGTGGGTAGATAATTATCTTTTTTCTCTCTTTCTATCAGATGTGCAACCCATGGAAAGAGGACTTGTTTCTCTCAGTTATCTCTTTTAAAAACCTCTTTACAACAAAAGATTCTGCCCGGTCTCTCTCACAACTCCAGTATCCGATCTTTTATTTCACTTGAACCTCACACAAATCAAAAAAGGAAGAAGCTTTTTTAAAATGCTCTTCTCTTTTTCTACTCAGAGAAAGGAAAACAGGACCATCTACAGCCTGTTTTTGTTTCAACGCCACAGGAGCTACAGAAAAGAAATGCTCAAGCGCACTTTCAGACACAAGATGCGAACCCCTAGAATACTGAAGAAGAAAAGGCACCATCATTCGAGAAGCATCCGTCCAGAGAAAAACACAGGCTCTGGAAAGGGCAAACCAGAACCTTCCCGTCACTGAGGAACACACCTTCTCATCAGAAACGATTACTGACGCCACTTTCTCATCATCCGTCAAATCCTGAAGAAAGAACGGAAGATCAATTCTCTTCTCAGGAACAATCGATGCCATCACATCCAGTTGAAACCGCCGAATCTTTGATATCCCTAACTGAGTAGAAAGAATAGGGTTTACAGCCACTACTCCCAATGCACATTTAGGATAATCAAGAGCATACATCAGTGCCACCGTTCCCCCAAGAGTTTCCCCCCAGAGAAAAATTTTTGCTTCCCCATCCGTTCGCCGAATCTCCCGACTGATCTCAGATATCTCTCTGGTATAGTCGTGAAAATTAGATATATCTCCTCTATCGTGTTGTGTTGTATGTCCAAATCCCAAAAGATCAGGACATATAACAGTATACCCTTGCTTAACAAAAAAATCATCAAGATAAGAGAGATACCCACTATGAAGTCCAAGCCCGTGTAAAGCGATAAGATACTTTGCCATTCCTTGCTCCTTTTTTATTATCGGATTTTTTCCCCAGAAACAAAACATCCTCTCAAAATTTCTATGCTCTGTACACAATCAGCATGGTTCTATCATCTGTTGCCGGCGTATCCCCACAAAAAGTCAAAAGTTCTTTTATAATTCCATCTCGCATCCCATCCACATGAGAAGATGCATAACGAACAATGGACTCATAGAAACGGTTCTCTCCAAACTCTTCGCTTCTAGCATTCTTTGCCTCAGTAATTCCATCTGTATACAAAACCAAAAACTCCCCCTGGCGAAGTGAAACCTTGTAGAGTTGCATCTCCGGATCAAAAATCGCCGACTCCACCATACCAACAGGCATACCACCACCCTTGAGGAGCCTGATCTTCTTTTCCGCTGGCAGATAGAGAATCCCCTGTTGATGACCAGCGCTGGTATAATAAAGCTCGTGAGAACCTGTATCAAGCACACCATAAAACACCGTGGCAAACATCGTAGGCAACGTATCACGAAAAAGCACAGGATTGACCTCTCTAAGCACCCTCGCAGCATCAAGTTTTCCCCCCGCATACGTGCGAATGGCTGACCTGAGCATGGCCATGACCATGCCAGCACCTACTCCATGACCGGTAACATCTGCAACCACAAGCCCCAACCGATTCTCTCCCACCTCCACAAAATCATAATAATCCCCCCCTGATTCTGTTTGTGGTTGATAATATACACTAAATAAATACCCTGGCACCCGTGGATATTCCCTGGGAAGAATAGCACTCTGAATCTCCTTTGCGGACTCAAGCTCTGCTTCCATACGGCTCTTGTCCTTAACCTCCTGGAACATCCGGGCAATTCGAAGACTCATCGCATTGAAACGTTCAGCCAGATCCCCAATTTCATCTCGTGATAGTACCTCTACCTGTTTACCCCACTTTCCTGAAGCAATCTCCTCTGTCCCCTCCGCAAGTTTTGCCAGAGACAGCAACAAAAACCTCACAAAAATCCACGCAAGCAAGAGCACCCTCACAAGCAAGAAAATAGCCAGATCTATCGATCTTCGCTCCACTTCCTTTTGCTGCCTCTCAAAATCCTCAATAGAGAGAAGGATAGCCACCGTCCCCGTTCGATAGGGCGCATAAAGATAACGAAAAAGAGCATGCACAGCCTCACCATCAAAACTTCTGGGCTGCGTACGATAACTATTCACTACAAGCCAGCTCTGGGCCGCTTTTTTTATACTATTTACAAAATAAGTCTTCTCAAAAACAGCCGTATAACCATCCTGAGTGAAGCGAGCCGGAGAAACTTTAGACACATCAACCCTATTAGAAGCATAACCAGCAAGAAGCTGATCAAAAGCCTCCGTGGTTTTCCAGTTTTTCATATCCTGAGAAGAAGAAAACTCTACATAGCGCCTCAAGTAGCGTTCAATACTATCCAGAAACACTAGAGACAATTTTTCCTCTTCCTGTAATAAATTCGTATGAGAAAAAATTTTCTTTTTTCGATAAAGATCCTGTAGCTCTTTTACTTCCTTTTCTGACATACCTGTTACCTGAAACCACCTCACCAAATGAGCCATCTGATTTGATGAAAAGGCGATCTCCTGACCACGTTTATACAGATCAAATCGAGCCTTGATCATATATACCGCACGAACCAGAGAAGAGGTCATGACCCCTTTAGCCTTGAGTTTTTCCCCTGCCGGTGTCAAATCACCAGAAGAAGTAAAATACCGCCTATATGTTTCATCAAATCTCTCAATAAAAGCAAAATTTCTTCTTACCTCTTTAGGAAGGACCTTTCTTCGAAATAAACTCCCTCCCTCAAGAGCCAGAAGATAGCTTGCCCATTCCTGTCCCAGCTTACTTTCCACAAAAGCCCTATCATAAAGAGGAATAAAAGCCTCATAGGATCGCTGAAGTCTCACAAAATACAGACGAGGGAGATAACCTGCATATATCAGCTGGCGATTGGTCTCACTAATCTTTTCCCCAACAGCAGAAGGTATCGTATGAAATATCACATATCCATTAGGATCCACAAAAAAAGCCATATTAAAGGAAGGAATATTAGTAAGAGTATAGAGATACTCTTGAATAGATTGATACTGCCTCTGAATAAGAAGCTGTTGCTGTTTTTGTTGTTGAAGCTTTTGTTGACGACTCTGTTCTTTGATGGCTGACCTGAGCACAGCAATCTGTTTTTGAAGCTGCTTTTGTTTCTGCTGCGTCCCAAAGATATTTTCAAGGAAACGATTGATAGCATTCTCTTCACTTTCGACTGCTGAAGGGGATAAAAGAGATGTTTCAGAAACAGTTACCACCACCTCTCCCCATTTATCACGCCCATAATCTTCTACATTTTTGCGAAAAGCCTCAAGATACACCCAGAGATTTCTGGCAATAAGATTCTCCTGGGATCGCTTTTGCTGCAGAGCTGTATAACGAATAAAGGGAATAGCAAAGACAACAAAGACAAACCCCACAAAAAATACCACTTTCACCTGAAGGCTCACCCTGGGCCAGTTGAATCCCTTTTCTCTTCTTTTCATACCCTTTTATCTTACCTTCAATTCTAAAAAAAAGCAATTCTCTTCTTCTCTCATTTCCGCTTGCTCACCACAATCGACAGAGCCGTAGTCAATTTCAAGATATTCTGATTCAGTGTCCTGATGCGATTACACAACACCCCTGCAATGGCCCGCAAAAGCTTATATCCAATCGTATGATTTTCGTCACACAAGGCATAAAAATCCTTTTGAAACACCTCATAAAGTTCAACATCACTCAGAGCCTTCACTGTCGCCGAACGAGGAGCACCCGTAAGAAGAGACATCTCTCCAAAAAAAGGCATCCCTGTTTCATCATACGTTGCGATAGACTTTTCAGCCTCAAGCCATTCCTCTCCTGTTCTTCTCAAGGTAATCTGGCTTGACACCTGAACAACGCCCTTCTTAAACAAAAAAAGTGATGTTCCCTCATCCCCTTCACTCACAATCACATCCCCCTTCTTATAACGCCTTTCATGGAGAAGTGAAGCCACAAGAGCCCGTTCCATATCCGTAAGATCTGCAAACAATGAAAGCCTCGATAGAAACTCCTCTTTCTCTCTTCCCTTCATACTTTCTCCTTATCGTATCACAAACGCATACGTATCATCAGGGGAAATCACATACTCATCAGGTGGATTGATTTTTACATGGTATTTGAGCTCTTCCTCTCCCTTCTCCCCCGCCAGCTTTGAACGTATAAACTCATCAATGGCATCGTTTCCAGAAAGCATATCCTCAATACTGAGCTCTTTCTCTGCTCGATAAAGCCCAACCACAATCAGCCTTTCCCTTTCACGAAGAGAAAGAAAATACTCTCGAAAGCTCTTTCCCACAAAACGAGCATCCACAGGAATAACCATAAGTCTTGGATTTTCATAACTCGCCAGAAGATCCTGAAAAAAAACAGGCATAGCCGGAGAAATCATAGATGCAGAGAGAAGAGTAGGACTGAAAATACCATTGAAAATAACATTTTCCACTCCTGCCCTTTTCAAGGCACTTGCTTTCTCAATCTTTATAGCCTCTGCACTCACACACAGATCCGGATTCAATGCCTTGAGACTAAGAGTAGCCATGATCGTTCGCTCATCCGCATCATCCAGCGAACGATGATGAAAATTATCAGCCAGGATAAAAGCATGAGTGGCATTCTCTACATTAGCACGCTTCAGCACAGCCTCTCTGGTATAATCCCCAAATACAAACTTTATCAGTAGATGGGGAAACTTGTTCTTCACTTCAAGAAACTCCTCTTCCGTCATATCATTCACCAGCACCACAGAAAGATGTTTCTGTCGGGCAAATTCCGGAAGGATAGTCAATAGCCTTTCCAGATAACTATTGACCCCAAGAATAAGAATATGATTCTTGAACCTCACAACCGATAACCCTCTTCTTTCTTTGAGTTTTTTGTCTATCAAAAAGGAAACAATCTGTCCACTCAAAATAGCATAAAAAGCCACCCCAAATACAATCACCACCACACCAATTGCCCTACCCACCACCGTTCTGGGAACAATATCACCATATCCAACGGTGGGAATGGTCACAATGAGCCACCACAAGGCATCACCAATAGTGCTGAAAAGATCATTTCCACCTGTACGTTCCACCCACCATACAAGTGGAACCAGAGCCATCAAAGATAAAAAAAGCCCAAAAACTAACCTGTTACTTGGTTCAGAAAACCAGGCCACAAAACGCTTCCAGAGAAACAACTCCCTCCCGGCTTTCTTTTTTTTCATTCTCCCTTCTCACTCTCCTTGATAATCTTCGAAAGCATCTGTCGTCCATCTTCCTCAATACCCAGAAATTCCATCGCCATACTCACCCCAGCATTTTCCCCGGGAATATAGTTAGTACGAATCACCCGCGCTCTTACCTCAAGTTCCATATCCTTATATTGAATACCCAACTTCAAAATCGTGTTTTCCTTGATGGTATGCATAAGATACATATTTTTATTGACAACAGAAATTCCACCCAGGGAAATATCTACCACTTCAAGGTACTCTTCCTTGTTTTCAGGAGAGTTCGCATAGGATTTCACCAGAACCTCTCCAATAATATCAGCAAGACTTCGGATATAAAACACATCATAAATACTTAGTTCCTTTTTCCCTCCCTCCCGGGGAACCGTAATCTCAATAGCCCCCACCACCTTGTCCCCAATGAGAATGGGCAAAAGCAAATAAGAAAGAATACCCCGACTGATATACGTCTGTCTGATTTTATCCAGCACATCCGGTGCCATTTTTTTCTTAATCATCTCAAAATACTTCTCATAGCCAATTACGCCAAATTTCTCTCCAATATGAAGATAATTAGGGATATTCTCTGTATCTGCAATCCAGAACGGTTTTTTGTAAGTATAAATCACCCTTTCTAAGGGAGAAATCTGATCCAGATTCTTGAATATATTGATCTTGAATTGATGACTAAAACGCTTGATCTCCTCCCCCACCATAGAAAGAATCTTTTTCAGATCAGGATTTTCCTCCTTAAGAGCAAGATAAATCACCCGAAGCGTATCAGGAAGTTCAGAGATATTGACCTGTGTAGTTTCCTGTGGTTTGGTTTCAATCTTTTTGATAAAAACCTTGAGATGTTCTGGTGATTTCGGACTATAGCGATTGAATCGTCGTACAGGATGATACCAAACACTCCCGGGAAGCAAAACCTCCAGAGAACGAAGCTGAAAATTATACAGTCTCACGGTTGTTGGTGAAGAATAATAAAAGTTTTTATTGTACTCAAAAGAGAGAACCACATTCTGAATAGGAAGAAGAGATGGTTCCTTATCAAAAAAAAGACTCACCATATTCATATCAACACGAGTCACAAATCCACTGATATGCACCTTGCTTCTTTTTTCCTCAAGAACCACCGCTATCCTTTTGATTCTGGCGTGATTATAGAGATTGATAATCTCATTTTTCTGAGATATTTCCTTATCCATATTTTTCTCCATTTTTCAGGTTATGGCTGGAATTTCCATATCTGTATTTCTCCTCCTCTTGTCCCCACAAAGATCCTTTTTGTCACTGGCTCATACTGAAGAGCCATGACATCAGAACCAACATTTTCCATTCCCACTATTTTTTCTGAGCGCCAATCCCAGAAAAGCAGCATATCATCCTCTCCTCCACTCACAAGATACCGATCATCTAAAAAAGTAAGCACCAATACAGCTCCCACATGGCCCCTGAGTGTCTTCAAAGGAGTAGAACTCTGCTCATCCCAGAGAAAAATAATACCCTCTCCACCGCCGGAGGCAAAAATCTTACCCCCCGGTGCCACAGAAACATATTCCACAGGTAAAAGATGTTCTTTTGTAGTATATATCGGCACCAACTCTGGAAAAGTAAATACCGAAATAGAACCATCTTCCCCTCCTGCAATAACCACCCTTTTGAGGGGATCATAAGCCACACTCCATATCTCCTTGGAAGAGATTTTTCTCTCTCCAACAAGAACAAGCTCTGGCAGTCTCCACAAACGTATAAAACCATCAGCCCCCCCAGAGACAATCATCTTTTCTGCCTTTTTGATGGTCTGTATACCCCCCGCATGTCCTTTGACTCTCACAAGAGTTTTCTTTTGATCCACATCCCACAAAGCAAGTGTATCATATGCCCCATAAACCACATAACGATCATCGCCAGAAAAAGCAAGGGGCATACCCCAAATCTGTGAATACCTTTCCCCAACACCAGCTATCTGTCTCCAGTTTACTGTCTCCCAGAGTCTGACAGTTCTATCAGCACTTCCCGTGGCAAGATAGCCACCATCTGAAGAAAAAACACCATAAAACACATAACTGGTATGAGCTAGAAAATTTGTTTCTTTCACAAAAGGAATTCTCTGACTGAAATGAAACTCACTTGTCTCTCTGACCACCTTACTACATGCCATAATTACGACAGATCCCACCATCACAAGAAAAAGCAAACTCATCCACTCTTTTCTCACCCCCACCTCCTGCAAGGAAAAAAGGGCTGTCCTTCTGGACAGCCCCACCATTTACCAGTTATCAATCATATCATCCGCATTGAGATTCATCTCGGAGTAGAGATCTACATCAGCTGTCATATAGTCAAAATAGATATAGAATGGTCTTCCAATCATATCATCCGGCTCAAAGTCCACACGAAATCCCACAAAAGTGATTCCTCTCTCTTCAGAAACCTTGTAGTTTTCCTGTTCAATAGTATCAGGTATATTCACGGTCATCTGTTTCCATCCAACCCAAATCAGCCTATCTCCACGAAGATACTTCAATCTATCAAGATAATCTCGAAGAACAACACTGAGTACATGACGATAGTTTCTTCCAACAACCCAGACCTTGAGATTTTTGGTAATTCCCCGAATCTTGGCAGGCTTGGCTGGAGTAATAGAGAGCCAAGACCAATCCCGTTTCATAAACGAAACCTTCACACCAAGAACGTACTTATTCTTGTCAGATTTAATAGCCGCAGGAGAACCTTCTCTTCGAATAGCAGAAGCATATCCATAATCTCGTGGAATAAAAGCCGACCACTCACCTGCCGCTTCAAAATCATCAATCAACAAAGTCTGCAGAAGCTCAGTCGCCACTGTCCTATCTGCCGACTCACCTGCATTGGTATTGATGATAGGAAATTCACCAAGTCGAAGATTTCCCCCTGTATTTTCAACCTGCTGGGCAAATAACACCGTCATAAATACCGCACTGACCACTATCAAAATTCCAATTCCTGCAATCCTTTTCATAGCTTCTCTCCTTTAGCTTATTACCATCTATTGTTGGCCAGATCGTCACCATTGAACCGTTCAAGATAGACGTCCGTCTGGACCTGGAGATAGTCCAAATAGACATAGAATTGATCCACTCTCTCTTCTGGATGACTCCACAGTTTGATCATCTCCAACTTGAGAGGTTTCAAAAATGGCACATGATTTTGAGCCTGCGGGATATAGGCCGGCACTGTAGTTCTCAGATTTTTCCATCCTACAAACTTGATATCACCAGCTGGAACACGGTGCAAAAATCCCTTATAATCCCTCAGATAAAATTCAAGCCAGTAGTTGTAATTTCCACCCCATACCCACATATCAAGAGTCTTGACTACCCCTACAAGGGTCACATTTGTTTCCTTTATCTCTCCCTTATTCGAAGGCTTTCCATTGGCATCCACGCCAGCACGAGTCAGATGATAAGGAATAATCTCTATATAATTGTATCCTTTGCGTACATATTGAGCCTTCACTCCCAGTACCCACTTCTGTCTCTGTTCCATCTCTTCTGGAATCCCCAGAGGCTTACCTAGAAAATAACCAGAATTGCAGGCCTCTGGATCTACAGGACTCTGAGGATCCATAATATTCGAAGGCTTAGCAAAACGAGAGAAACGAGCCTTCCAGACAAGATTATTGGTCTGGTCTTTTTCATCACCAAAATCACTGATCAAAAACGTCTGCAAATTCACAGTTTCCCTATCTCTGTCGGAGAAACCCCAACCAAAAAGCGAGGTCGTATACCCAAATAAGAGGATAACGCATGCTATCACTAACCACGTCCCTTTGTATCTCATAAACCTCTCCTTAACGTTTATTTCTCTAATATGGTATCAATCTTATTTTCGGCATTTACCAGCACAATCTTTGGGGAAAATGAAAAAATTTTTTCTTGTTCTATCTGCCCAAAAGCCGCAATAATCACCCTATCACCAACCCGATTGAGATGAGCACCGGCTCCATTGATACAGATAACCCCACTCCCTCTCTCTCCTTTCAACGCATAGGTAACCAACCGGGAACCATTCGTAATATTCCACACATGCACCTGCTCATAGGAATAAATATTTGCCGCCTCCATCAGTTCCTCATCAATAGTAATACTTCCCACATAGTCAATATTGGTTTCGGTCACAACAGCCCGGTGAATCTTGGATTTTAGTACTGTTAGTAGCATATATGTCTTCTTATCTCCTTTACTCAAGCTTCAAATAAAAATCCGTACTCTTGCCCCAATAACGGGATTCTGTCTTGATCACTTTACCCACCCTATTTTTAATCACATAGGTGAGATAAATATTATAATTACCCTTTGGAAGAAAATTTCCATGGATAGTAATCCCGTTCCAGTAGCGGGTATATTGAGCCTGATTATTAATCACCTCTATGCCTCGCACACGCCCAATCAGATAACTGCTCTGAACCTTTCCCGACTTGAAAGGAACAGCATAGAGATAAAAATCTACTGTCCTCCCCTGCTGAGTAAAGACCCACGAAGAAATCTTAATATACCGTCTGGGAGAAAGCGTTTGGCCGCTTTGGTCCGTGCCTATTCTCATATAGCTTCCCACTTTCGCCACAATCGGAGAAGCAACAACAGGTTGTGTGGAAGTAGTCTTCTTCTGAGGCATCTCCACTGCTTTATCCTGAATAGGTACAATCTCAGGAAGAGAAGCTGTTTCATTTTGAGTGGGCACCACATTCGTGGCAAGCACCACTGGTTCAATGGTTTGAAGAGGTATTTCATTGGTGAGAGAAGCAACTGTATTTGTTTGAGAAAGAACCTCATCCTTAAGCAGGCTTGCGTTCCTGGTAACATCCTCTTCAACCGATGTCTTTTCCCTCTGACATCCTGCTATTGCCAGAAAAATTCCTGCAAAAAAGACAATAATAATCTTTTTCATCTTACCTCCTTGCTCACCAGGAATACTTAAATGAATACATTACCACACCACTGGGCACTTTGGGATAAAAATCAAACGAACGTGGGGCAAAGGTTTCGTTAGGATTGAGAGAAAGAAACTCGTTGAGGCTCAAAGTTGAAGGAAGAAGCGCCATTTGATAGTTTTTGTTTTTCACCCTATCAAGAGCTCTCACGTCCTGACTCTCAAAATGTACATCAGGATAAAGAGGTCGAAGACCAAGAATACCCTGAATCACCTGTGAATCCACCACTTTAGGCGAAAACCCCTGTCCCCCCACTGCCAGAAAATACTTGGTCGTAGCCTGAGCTACAGAAATACCAAAGGCCACCAAACCCTTTGAGGCATAACCATCCAGAAGCATACGAAGCTTTTTTCTCGCTGCCTTCTCTGTAAGAGAATCCTGAAAAGGGATAGCAGCAAGCTTAAAAGAAGCTCCAATAGTCTTGAGAACATCCTGGGCAGACTGGGAAAGTGTTTTTATAAGACGATTCCATGGCACAATACAAAAACCCTCATCAGCCATATTGACCAAAGAAACAAGAACATAATTCCAGGGTTCCGTACCTGTATATCCAGAACCTCTTGCCATTTTCTGTTCTTGATAATAACGAAGGGCTGCCTTCAGACGGTGATGACCATCAAGAAGATACAATCTCTCATTCTGAAGAGATCCAGCCACATGATCTATGAGAGAAGGCTCAGCCACCTGATAAAGACGATGTTCGCTTTCTAAAGAGTCTCCAAAGGAGAAGAAAGGTTTTTCGCTCAGACTCCGGGAGACGAGTTCTGAAAAACGAAGTGAGGGATTGTAGTATCCAATAAGAATAGGTTCTAAACTACACTGCGATGTTAACACTCGCTGATAGCAATCCTCTACATACTCATCTATCGTATTTTCATAAAGATGAAGTCGCCTGGAAAGTTCTTCAAGAGATACAAGGGCAAAAAGAGATAAACGCCTTGCCACTACGCCCTGATGGAGAAAAGGCTGTTCATACACATAGAGAGAAGCCACCTTATCAAAGACAATCACATCCCGAATGAACCATCCAAAAAGTTTGTGCTTAGCCGTGATGTAGGTTTCCTCTTCTCCGGGAATGGTGCGAATAACATGAGAATAATGATAGGGGTTCTTTTGAAGTTGTGCCACTTCTCCCTCATCCAGTTCATCAAAAGGCTGTGATAAACATTCATCAATCCGAGGAATCTTTTGTGAATTGTAGTATCCAGCCTTAAAAGGTTGCAGCCAGACCATATATCACCCCTTTCTCGTGTTTCGACTTATCCTTGTATTTATCGGCTATATCAAGCATAAAATTAAAAGGTTTTTCAAAATTTCCTTTATCTCTCAAATATCAAGCAGCCAGAGAGCATTTTTTGAGAAAATCAACTCCTCATTAGCTCTGCCTAAATCTAACGACTGGATCTTCTTCACCATCTGAGCTGGTCTCACCCAGGGAAAATCGCTCCCAAAAAGTACCCGATAAGGTTCATGAGCCAGAATCATCTCCTTGAAAAGGGGATTAGGAAGATCAAGACAAAATGAA
>JBKBIS010000240.1:0-2639 GCA_046294145.1 Brevinematales bacterium
CCTGAGATTCAAGAGATCTACCGCTACAAAGCTGTGGATAAGATTCATGCGATGGATGGAAATGGCACGATCATAGAAGTTGTCAATGAAGGTGATGTTTTGATCTTGATTATTGAAAGACCTCAGAAGGGATATTATTTTGTCTTTCCGGACAAACTTTAGAATGGCCAGAACATGCTAATCACAAGGCTCCAGCAGATACCTGCAACCCCTCCTGAAAGAATTTCTTTTAAGGTGTGTCCCCGAAAAGGGGGATCAAAGAGTTTTTTCTCAGCGAAAGATTCAAGTTTTTTTTGGGTTTCTTCTATAGCCCGACGCTGGACGAGGGCATCAGAGATAACAATAGCTGAAAAAATAACTCCTATAGCAAAAGCATGAGAAGACCATCCTCCCGTGATCCCCGAAGTAAGAGTTCCTGCCACAATAAAGGCGGTATGTGCCGATGGAAAATCCCCATAAACCGCTACTCTATTCAGACGAATTCGACCTTCTTTATACCAGGAGCGAATCACCTTGAAGGCCTGTGAAGATACCTGAGCTCCCAACGCGGCTATGAGGGGTTTATTACTCAAAAGCTCAAAGAAAAAAGACATAAATTTTCTCCTTATGGTTTCATCTTCAAGAGAACGGGACTCAAGTTCTGACTGTAAAGTTTGTTGAGAACCTTTTGTGCCTCCTCTTTTAAGGTATAATATCCTACCCGTACTCGGATATAACGGATATTGTTTACAACAGCCTCTGACGTAAAAGCTGGTAGTCCCATGGAACGAAGAGACTGATAAAGACGGATCGCATTCTCCTGTCTTGTAAAAGCCCCTACCTGAATAACATACTTTTCTCCCGGTTGAAGGGTGTCTTGAGGAGAGACACGGAGTTCTTCTTTGACTTGCGGCTTAGAGTTGGTGGTGGAAGAGGCTGGTAGAGGTCTAGTTTCAAGGGGAATAACCCTTTCCTCCGGCAAAAGAATATCACTAAAGATAATCTGAGGTTCGGAGTTGGAAACGCTAAGTGGTTTGGTTTCTTCTTGAGAGGATGGAGTATTGGTTTTTAAGCTTATAGCTGGTACAAAAATCGCTTCAGGTTCGTCGAGAATGAAAGAAGGATTGGGTTTTGGTTGAGTTACTGGTTTTTCTTCATAGGGAACAACAATAGCCTGCGGTGCTGATGTGGTTGTGTAATTGGTAACTACTATGTTGTTGGTTATATAGTTTGTCAAGATCACCGGTTGAGTGGCCTGGGGAAATGATGTATTGGTATTGTTAGTAGAGTTGTCAGCAGAGATGGATGGAGAAAAGATATTTTCTGTCCCCAATCGGATAATAGTAACCTTCACATAGGCTGTTCCCTTCTGGAGAAAACCAAGATCTTCTGCAGCTTTTTGAGATACGTCTAAAATGCGATTGTCAACAAAAGGTCCCCGGTCATTGATAGTGAGCTGGACCTTTTTCCCATTTTCAAGATTTTCTACCTCAACGAGAGTGCCAAAAGGAAGTGTACGATGAGCGGCTGTATAAAGGTTTGGATCATACGTCGCTCCACTGGCAGTTTTCTTTCCAGAAAATTCTTCGCCGTACCAGGAGGCTACACCATAGAGATATTTGGGAAATTGCTGTCCCCATCCGATTGTTATCGCAAGAAACACTCCTATCATCCATTTTCTTTTCATGATTATCTTCTCCTCAAGCCTTTCGCTCTTGTTTTGCGTATCGGAAATTTTTGAAAAAAATTGAGACTATGGAGAGATTACCCACCTGAATTTATACCTGTGAATAAATATAGGCTTTTCAAAATATTGACAGGAGAAGAAAAACCATCTATAATTTATTGACGTATAAAAGAGGAGCACAAACATGAGTTGGTATTTTTGGGTTATTTTGGGTGTTGTGTTGTTAATTCTTGAGATTTTTACATCTGGTTTTTTTGTGGCTTTGATTGGCGTAGCATCTCTTCTCATGGCTGGCGTTTCGCTTTTTATTTCCACTTTGTGGATTCAGTTACTCATTTTTACCCTTCTCTCTATAGGGATTGTATGGGTGTTTTTACCCAAGCTCAATCGTTCTATGGAACGCAATGCGGTTGCTACCAATCAGGATGCTATGATCGGCAAAATAGTTCTTGTTACGGAGGAGATAAACAATACCCTTGGAAAGGGTTATATCAAATACTATGGAGATTTTTTCCCTGCCCGATCTGTCGATGGAAAGATAATCCCGGCTGGAAAGGAAGTTATTATTCGTCGTATTGAAGGGATACGGGTATTTGTGGAGGAACAAGAATCGAAATGAGTGATATAGGTGTTGTAGAGACAAAATATTTTTCCCTTTCAGAAGTAGGAATAGAAAAAATTGTTTTAGAAAGTGGTTTGACTTTTGGTCCGATTACGGTAGCCTATGAGACCTATGGGAAGCTCAATGAACTGGCTAATAATGCTATTTTGATTTGTCATGCTCTTTCTGGAGATGCGCATGCGGCTGGTTATCATGAGCGTATTGGGCACAAAGAAGGATGGTGGCATAATGCTATTGGTCCGGGAAAAGCGTTTGATACGGAAAAGTACTTTGTCGTGTGTTCTAATGTTCTTGGTGGATGTCAGGGAACTACAGGACCGTCTTCTTCTCATCCAGAGACAGGCAAGCCTT
>JBKBIS010000241.1:0-2628 GCA_046294145.1 Brevinematales bacterium
GATGGAAATCCCTGGAAGTACCCGCCTTCAATCTTTACACAATCCATACGTTAGGAAGGTACTTCTCTCTGAAAGAGATGGAAATCCTTCGACCGGGTTTTATAAACTTACGCTTGCTTAAACTAGTTAGGAAGGTACTTCTCTCTGAAAGAGATGGAAATCTCTGGAAGTACCCGCCATCAATCTTTACACAATCCATACGTTAGGAAGGTACTTCTCTCTGAAAGAGATGGAAATCTGACCCTGACGAGAATTCTCTCCACCCTCGGCGGGATTAGGTTAGGAAGGTACTTCTCTCTGAAAGAGATGGAAATCTCTTCCCAATCGTAGTGCTGTGCTATAATCTGCTTAGCAGTTAGGAAGGTACTTCTCTCTGAAAGAGATGGAAATTGGTTTCAACGATTTGGAACTGGGAAAAGATAAAGAAAGAGTTAGGAAGGTACTTCTCTCTGAAAGAGATGGAAATTCAACCACGACTAACTCACCGTTAACCAACGCCAAACCATGTTAGGAAGGTACTTCTCTCTGAAAGAGATGGAAATATTCTTAAAAAGTCTGCAAATGTTGTTGTGAATTCGGCGTGTTAGGAAGGTACTTCTCTCTGAAAGAGATGGAAATTCCCTTCTTCTCGTACCAAAGCATCAGTGGTGTTTTGTATGTTAGGAAGGTACTTCTCTCTGAAAGAGATGGAAATTTATATTATTCTGTTTCCATATTATATAACGCTACACCGTGTTAGGAAGGTACTTCTCTCTGAAAGAGATGGAAATAAACAGCATAAATCTTTTTAGTACAGCTGTGTTATGTTAGGAAGGTACTTCTCTCTGAAAGAGATGGAAATCTTTTGTCCGTTGGCAACGATTTGTAGAGAACCTTGTTCGGTTAGGAAGGTACTTCTCTCTGAAAGAGATGGAAATGGGGTAAATAAACCCGTTTCCATCGCCCCCTTGAGCGAGTGGTTAGGAAGGTACTTCTCTCTGAAAGAGATGGAAATTCTATTCCCGAGAGCTCGAAACATCGCATAGATAGGAACCGTTAGGAAGGTACTTCTCTCTGAAAGAGATGGAAATAAAAAAGTCTGCAAACAATACAGTTATTTCAGCATATGCTGTTAGGAAGGTACTTCTCTCTGAAAGAGATGGAAATATACTGGGCCACGATTAGCGTATCTTTTTCTGTAAGTGTAGTTAGGAAGGTACTTCTCTCTGAAAGAGATGGAAATTGTTTCTCTTACTGCGTCTTCTACAGGGATGCCTGCTTGGGTTAGGAAGGTACTTCTCTCTGAAAGAGATGGAAATTGGAACCACCGTATTTGGTGGCCTCCAGCTGAACGAGGAGGTTAGGAAGGTACTTCTCTCTGAAAGAGATGGAAATGTTTCCTTACCGTCTTTTACTTCAATTTCGTTGAATAATTGTTAGGAAGGTACTTCTCTCTGAAAGAGATGGAAATTCTGTTGGTTCTTCCACAAGCCCTGCTTGGACTACTAGCTGTTAGGAAGGTACTTCTCTCTGAAAGAGATGGAAATTTTCTCTAACTGACACAAGTCGTCGAATCCTCGTCTATGTGTTAGGAAGGTACTTCTCTCTGAAAGAGATGGAAATCTGTGACAATAATGTTGCCGTTCCCTCGTGTCCTATCGCGGGTTAGGAAGGTACTTCTCTCTGAAAGAGATGGAAATGCCTTTTGGGACTCGATCTGAAGCAACAGCCTTAACAGTTGTTAGGAAGGTACTTCTCTCTGAAAGAGATGGAAATTTGGCACTACCATTGTTTCGAAGTGTGTCTCAATTCTTGGTTAGGAAGGTACTTCTCTCTGAAAGAGATGGAAATACTTTTTTAACTTTAACATGTTTCTCAACCCCCTTACCTTGTTAGGAAGGTACTTCTCTCTGAAAGAGATGGAAATCCCACTCGTAGTGCTGTGCTATAATCTGCTTAGCAGTACCGTTAGGAAGGTACTTCTCTCTGAAAGAGATGGAAATTTTACCAACCCTCAACCTTATATAATTCTCCCCTTTCTCGTTAGGAAGGTACTTCTCTCTGAAAGAGATGGAAATACCAATTTCCACAAATATACAGGATACTTCAACCAATCACGTTAGGAAGGTACTTCTCTCTGAAAGAGATGGAAATCTACGACGAACCGGCTTTATAAATTTTCTACTCTTAATTGGTTAGGAAGGTACTTCTCTCTGAAAGAGATGGAAATCAAAACCATGTTTCCAAGAATCACTCACTTTCTGATAAAAGTTAGGAAGGTACTTCTCTCTGAAAGAGATGGAAATCAGTCGGCTGGACCTCGTCGATATTCTCCTGAGGTCGCTGTTAGGAAGGTACTTCTCTCTGAAAGAGATGGAAATTCTTGCGTGCTCTTGTAACCGATTCTGAGGACGTAGCTATGTTAGGAAGGTACTTCTCTCTGAAAGAGATGGAAATAGCTGCTCGTGTTGTTCTTTCGACTTAGTGATGAATGTGAGTTAGGAAGGTACTTCTCTCTGAAAGAGATGGAAATAGTGTAGTTCGTTGTTATTAGTTTTTGCTCTGCGAGCGAAGTTAGGAAGGTACTTCTCTCTGAAAGAGATGGAAATTGTTTCTCTTACTGCGTCTTCTACAGGGATGCCTGCTTGG
>JBKBIS010000242.1:0-2581 GCA_046294145.1 Brevinematales bacterium
TGTCTGGCGGAAGATGAAGAAATTCTGTGTGTCAATGAATCGGCTAAACAACAATTTTTTGATGGGAATCTTCACTCTTTTTTTTCTCATTCCTTGTGGGTTTCTCTTCAGTCGCGTCTGGCCACAGGGAAATCCTTCTCTGAATGGTTGTCTATTGGGCAAAAGGAGGGGTTTTTCTTTTTTCATCCGGTGGAGAATGGGTACTGGTTGGTTGAGTATCAATGGGGGCGGGATGAAATTTTTCAGCGTTTATCCGATATCATTCTGGATTGGGAATTCCCGGCCGCCGTGATAGATCTCCGTCAGGAAATATCTGGGGGTTCTCTCTCGAATAGGGGATTTTCTTCTCTTGATGCGGATCCTGATGAGATACTTTCCCGGATAAAAGGGTTCCAGCAGGGAGAAAAGTACCTGAGTATACCAAGG
The DNA here is from genome assembly GCA_046294145.1 of Brevinematales bacterium. Taxonomy (GTDB): domain Bacteria; phylum Spirochaetota; class Brevinematia; order Brevinematales; family Thermospiraceae; genus Thermospira. The sequence continues at coordinate 427 of JBKBIS010000242.1, forward strand.
AAAAATGGTGAACTGGCCTACTATAGGCCGCTTTTTTTCCCTTTTCATCCTCGTGTGGAAATAGTACTTGTGGTCCTTTTAGAGGAAACGGAACATGTGAGAAAAACCTTCATGGTGGAAAGGGTCCAGCAGGTCCTGTCTGAGATGATTCGCCTGTCTGAGGAGATTCAGCAGAGGCTCTCTGGTGGTCTGGAGTCATTCTTTGAACAGTACCAGCTTTCTGAAAGGGAACGAAAGTTGGTGAAAATGATTCAGCAAGGTCTTTCCAATGAGGAGATAGCTTCTGCTCTCTATGTTTCTTTGGATACGGTGAAAAAGGGTATTTCTCAACTTTATCGAAAGCTTGGTGTGAATAGCCGCCTTGAACTTTTGCAAAAGATTCTTTTTCCTGTTTCTCCAAAAATACCACCAAAAGGTTAGAAAATACCCGAAAGTGCCAAAATTTTTACTCCTCAGGGGACTTGTTTCTTTGTAGAGAAAGAGGTACACTGTACACGTCAATAAAAGGAAATTCCTGGTAAAAAGATTTTCTCCATAACAAGAATGTTAAGTCAATATTCCTTTTTAATAAAAAGACCCGCCTCATCAAAAATCGTGTTTCATTCACTTAACAGATCTCCTTTATTCAACCACGGGGAGAAGGCCCACCACTTCTCCCCGTTTTTTATTCTTGGGTATTTGTGCCGCGGGATTTTGCTTTCATCTTGTCTTTTGCGAACCGCTTGTTTGTGAAGAGGAGATAATAGATAAAATCTCTTTCTCTCTATACAGAAGGAAAAAAACAAGCCCTAAAAGACAGAACACAAAGGCTACTACGCCGGTGAGTCTGACACCGACATCGTTTTCTGTACTTCGACCAAGATTGATGATAGAGGGAAACAGCAGGTTGGTGAAAGCGATACCCATTTTCATCATAAATGTTCGTGCCCCAAAAAAGACAGCAGCCTTGTAGTTTCCATTCTGTTTCCCATCGGCGTCGGCTATATCAGCTACGATAGCATTGGGCAGGATGCCGAATATGGCTATAGGTAGTGAGGCAAGTACCACTAACATGATGCCTTGCCAGAAAGGGAAGAGAGGGAATTTTCCGAGCCAGAAAACAAGAACAAAGACCATGGAAAAGAGAATAAACGCTATGGAGAGCATGAGTTTCTTGCCAATGGCTTTGGCTATCAGGTTGATTGGAACATAAAAAAGAAAACTCAGGACGAACATTACCGTCATGAATGTGGTGGCATGGGCCTTTTCTAATCCAAGAAGGACGGTGGTGTAGTACACAATCCCTGATTGGATAAAGGTGAGCGCCACCCAGTAAGCAAAATCAGAAAGAGTAAAGTAGAAAAAGTTTTTGTTTTTGAAGGCAGAGATAACCGCTTCAAAAGAACCTTCTGTGGAGACATGTCTTTCACAATACCGATTTTCGTCGATGGTGATGATGGGAAGTGCCATAAGAATGAGAGCAATAACTCCATAAATCACGAGAGCCAGTTGAAAACTATGAAGAGAGGAAAAACCAGATTTTTCGAATATACCCTGAACAAGATAGATAGTATTTCCTAAGGCAAAGCCAAGTGCCCAGGTGATAGAAATCCACGTGGCCAGGTTGAGTCTTTCTTCAGGGGTATGCCCGAGTTCACTTAACCAGGCATTGTAGGGGGTACAGAAAAGGGTGAAAAACCAGTAGTAGAGGAGAATCATCACGGTAAGCCAAATGACATTAATAGGACTCTGATAGGGCACCAGAGGAACAAACACCAGTATGGATGTAATGACAAAGGGTGCGAAACTGATGATGAGGAAAGTGCGTCTTCGCCCCAGGCGAAAACGAGATCTATCACTGAGTCCTGCGACGATGGGATCTGTAATCGCGTCAAAAATTCGGCTAAAGGCATTGATGAGTCCGATAATGGTGAGTGAACCAAAGATATATCCCTGATAAATAAAAGCAGGAAAAAGACTCTGTCCCTGCCCTTCTGGTGGGAGGTAAAAATAGGCAATAAGATTGGCTACGCTATATGAGGCAAGCGACCAGCCCATCTGACCCAAGGCAAACATTGCCTGTTTCCAGAAGGGAAGTTTTTCTACCGTATTCATAGTTTTCCCCTTATAATTTTTGTTTTTGTTATTATAGGGAAAATTTTCTCTTTGTCAATGG
>JBKBIS010000243.1:0-2581 GCA_046294145.1 Brevinematales bacterium
TATTGTTGGGAGAAGGGGGATGTATTGGTGAGATCAAGGAGGTGCGTTTTGTTGAGAAAGAGTTGAAAGAGGTTTCTTCCATGGGCGGAAGAGAGAGGGTAAGAAATCCATACTGAGAGAGATCTTCTCCCAGGGCTTTTCCCGTGGAGAAAACAGCTACATCTACTGCCTCAAAGATACCATAGCGAATATCGGCAGTCGTGTTGGTTTCCAGTATAAGTTCATTCTGGTTATTGTATAAGCGGTAAGTATAGAGACACATTGGCCGACTGATAGGCCCTGAGAGAGTGTAGGTAGTTTCAAGTCGATAAAGGAGAAGTGTGTTGGTGTTGGTGGGTTTTTCTGTCGTGATAGCCCATTCAGAGAGAGAGGCGAGATTGTTTTTGAGAATTTCATGTATAAAATAGCCTGTAGCTTCTTCTTGTGGGTAGGAGTTGGTTGTTTTGCCGGGAACGGGAGAGGGAAGATAGAGAATCTTTTCTAGCGGGAAGGACAATGAGAGTAATCCCATTGCCATAAACAATATCCATGTTCGTGTATACATGCTACCCGCCTTTCTCAAACTGTTTTTTCTGTCTTATTATAGAATAAACAGAGGGAAAAGTCAAAATGAGAGAAAAAGCCTCTTCATATTCTTGCGATGGGTTTAGAAAAGATGTTCATGTGTTCGAGGGGGAGGGGGGGCATGGTCAGAACAAGAGTTTTCTCAAAAAAAAGATGAAATTTTTTTTCTTTGTCGTTATACTACATTTTGAGAAATAAGTGAGTACAAAAAAGGAGGCGTCCATGGTGGTTCTTGAGTACTTTCAGCAAGGTGGACCTGTTATGTATTTTATTCTTCTTGTGTCGATTATTGGTCTTGCGGTTTTTATTGAACGGGTGCTTTTCTTTAGACAGGTCAGACAGAATGCCAGGATTATTCAGGAAAAGATGAGAGAAAAGCTCAAAGGTCATCGTATTGATGAAGCCATCGCTGTTTGTGAGAATTATCCTGGCTTGGCAGCTAATATCATTCGGGCGGGGCTTACTCAGTACAACAAAAGCCGGGAAGAGATTGAAAAAGCTATGGAGGATGCGGCTGTGTATGAGATTCCAAAACTTCATCGTAATATCCCTGTACTGGCTACGGTTACAAGTGTGGCTACTTTGTTGGGGCTTCTGGGAACAGTGCTGGGAATGATTATCTCCAGTACGGTCCTTTCTACTCAGGGGATGAATAATCCTTCCAGGTTGATTGGAGGTATTGCTCAGGCTTTGATTACAACGGCGTATGGGCTTATTGTGGCTATTCCGGCTCAGGTGGCTTACAACTATATTGTGGCTCAGGTGGAGAATATTATTTCGGATATTGAAATCTCTACAACGGAACTTATTCAGCTTTTGAAGAGTGCCAAGAGTGATACTTCTTCGTCTTTGCCAAGGTGGTAATCTCAAAAGAAACAAAAGAGGAGACAAAATGATGCCTTATGGTGTGTATGTGGGTTATCTTGTTTTGACTTATCTGATTGGGGCTATTCCTTTTGGATTGGTATATGGGCTTCTCAGAGGGGTGGATATTCGTACTGTTGGCTCAAAAAACATAGGGGCAACCAACGTAAGTCGGGTTTTTGGTTTCTGGGGTGGGTTTGTTCCTGTGTTTCTTCTTGACTTTCTGAAAGGGGGGATGCCGATTTTGCTTTATCCGATTGTGGAGAAAGCCCTTTTCGGAGGAAGTGGGTATATTTTTGAGAAGGATCTTATGCTCATCGTGATAGGAGTGATGGCTATCCTTGGGCATCTGTATCCTGTGTATCTTGGTTTCAGGGGTGGAAAGGGTGTGGCTACGTCAGCAGGGGTATTTGCTTTTCTGGCTCCTGTGGAGCTTCTTGTGGCTCTTGGGGTCTTTCTGGTGGTGCTATTTACTTTTCGGGCTGTTGTTGTGCTCACTAACAGTGAGGAAAGAAAATCTGGTTTTTTCAAAAATCTTCAGAGGGGTGTGGGGCTTTCTTCGGTTTTAGCAGCGGTAGCCCTTCCTGTGAGTGTGTGGCTACTTGAACCAGGGAGATTTGCCTTAAAAATTATTACAGTGATTATTGCTTGTCTTGTGATTATAAAACATCGCAAGAATATAGCTCAACTGTTTGGGGTAAAGGAATAGGAGGAAGAGATGAATATCCGTGATTTATCGGTACGGGAGCTGAGTGAGGCTTTAGCCAGAAAAGAAGTCTCTTCTGAAGAGATTACAAAGGCCTATATCGAGGCTATTCAAAGGGATGAATCATCGCCCGAGCCTATCTATGCGTATGTGTCTGTCCTGGCTGATGATGCCATTGCCATGGCAAAAGAAGCAGACAAAAGGCGAGTGCGTGGAGAGGCAACAAAGCTCACCGGTATTCCTATTGCTATCAAAGATAATATAAATGTGAAGGGATATGAGACGACGTGTAGTTCTCGTATTCTCAAGGGTTATAAAGCAAGTTATGATGCTACGGTTGTGGAAAGGCTTGTGCGTCAGCATGGTATGGTGGTGCTTGGTAAAACCAATATGGATGAATTTGCGATGGGTTCTTCAACAGAGACATCGGCGTATGGAATTACGCGC
>JBKBIS010000244.1:0-2568 GCA_046294145.1 Brevinematales bacterium
GGTAGAGTTCTTCTCGGCCTTTTACACCCATTTTGGTGTAAAGTTGATTGATGTGGTATTTTACAGTAGGAAGGGAGATGAAGTTTTCTTTGGCTATGGTCTGGATTCGTTTCCCTTGCAGGATACCGCGGAGAATATCAATTTCTCTTGCGGTAAGCTGGTAGTACTCCCAGAGTTTTGCTCGAGGAAGAAGAAGGTGGTCCAACCATTCCTGGAGAGAGATGGAGAAAAATCGTACGCCTTTTTCGGTTACTGGTGTTGGGAGCGAAACAGGAAACCAGAAGGAAAGATGCCAGCAGGTTTTCTTGGGGCTTTCTTTGAAGGGAAGGATGCAATAGGTCTGGGGAGTGCCTTCTAAGGCTTTGGTATAGTAGCTTTTGATGGTAGAGTTGTTATCAAAGATGTCCTGAAAAGACAAATTCTTTTCATCCTGGATTCCCAGGACCTTTTTTGCCATTGTATTGGCGTAGAAAATTCGCCCATCACTATAAAAATCAATGAGTAAAAAGGGGAGACTATCGGCGAGGGATTGGAAATACTCTCCCAAATGGAGAATGGTGTTTTCTTTTTGTTTTCTATCCAGGTCAAGAATTTTTGCCCTTTCCGATTCGTTGAGGGCAAGATGAAGCATCACCTCAAGATCTCTTTCCTCAAATGGCTTGACAAGATAACCAAAGATATTGAGGCTCTGGATTCTGGCGATGTAGTTTCCTGTTGAGTAAGCCGTCAGGCAGATAATAGGAACATATTGGCGACGAAGGATTTCTTCAGCAAGATCAAGGCCATTTTTCTCACCTGCAAGGATAATATCCATGATGATTACATCTGGCTGATATTTTTCAAAAGCTTCAAGTCCGTCCTCAAAGGTGCGAACTGTGGCGCATATCTTGTTGCGGCTCTTTTCTACGAGTTTGGCGATATTCCAGCTGATGATAGCCTCGTCCTCGACGAGAAGAATTTGTTTACTTTTGTTTTCCATATGTATTATACTATATGAAAAAAAGAAAAAAAATCAACTATACTGGAAGTATAGTTTTTATGTTGTGATAATCAACTTCCTGAAATCAAAAAAAATAATTGTCTTTTGTAAGCTATCTTTTTATATTTTAACTCAAAATATGAGAGTTTCCTGAGATTTTTGAGGGGATGTTGAGAGAAAAAAGAGGGGGATGTTTTTTTGTTTGTTTAAAGTTACTTTTGAAGATATGTTTTGTAAATATATGATGCTATAGATTTGGAACCACCGGCAGGTCCCATATGTTGTTGCCCTATGGCTCCACGTTGTTTTCTTTCTTCTGGATTCTGAAAAAGAAAGAGAATCTCCTCAATCACTCCCTCAGGGTAATCTTCTCTCAAGCATAGGGCCTCTCCAAGGAGTCGATGTTGTTCACGGAAACGGCGAATGGTGGTTTGAGGTCCACACCCCTTGAAGGCCACCACAGGTTTTCCTAAAGCAGCCGCTTGTTCATTGGCGGTACCGGCCAGTCCAAGAACGACTGTTGATTTATGAAGCACCTCAGCAAAAATCCCTCGAGTCAGAAGGATATGAGTATTTTCTTTCTTGAGGATGGGAAAGGGTTGAGAAACAATATACGACCAGCCTTCTTTCTGAGCAAAAAAAGAAAGCCGTTCATCGGTGAGAGTGCCAGGAAGAGCGGCAACGGCGTGGCATGGGTATTGTTTGTTGACTTCTTCTACGACAGGAAGCATGCGGGCAAAGTTTTGATAGGCCTCCTCTCGACTTCCCGGAAGAAGTCCAAGAACAGGTTTGTTTTGTGAAAGAGAAAGTAAAGAAGTGGGTTCCAGATCATCCACAATAGGGTTTCCCAGGAAAAGAGCAGGGATATTTCTTTTCTGGAAGTTTTCTGCTGTATAGGCATCCCGGGTGAGAAAAGTAGAAACGTGACGCTTGATATACCATTCTTCAATCGCATAATGAGGGGCTATGTAATCTGATTTGGGAAGAGAGAGAAAGACAATAGGAACTCCGGGGATAGCCTGTCTGGTAAGAAGAAGAAGAGCAACATCTCCCACCACAACCGCTAGTTTAGTCTCATGAGAATGGGATTTCAGGGTTTTGATAAACCGAAAGATAGTGGTTATACTTCCTGAAAAGATATCGGAAAGTAAACCCTGTATGCTGTGAGTAGGAAACCCTCCAGAAGGGGGAACATGGGAAGAAAAAAGGAGATCAATCCCCCTCAATGTGTACTCTTTGCCTTCACTGATAAGAGAAGCCCCCATCACCCCTAAACTCAGAGAGTTCTCTGAAAGGAGAATCTTGAGTTCACGAGCAATGAGGGCAGCACTTCTGTCTTCTCCAAAGCAGTTGCTTGTGAAAAGGACAAGATCAGACATGGTTAACTATTGGCAAATTCTTCCAGAACGCTATCTTCAATATCCGCATTGGAAGCTACGTTTTGGACATCATCGTGGTTTTCGAGTTCATCCATCAGTTTGAGAAGCTTCATGGCATCTTCTTTTTCGAGTTTCATGGTATTTTTTGGAAAGCGTCCGATCTCCGAAGAGGTAATGGTGTATTTCTTTTTTAAACCTTCTAACACCTGA
>JBKBIS010000245.1:0-2568 GCA_046294145.1 Brevinematales bacterium
AACTGAAACATCAGGAAAAAGAGGAAACACTCCAGCCAGATGAAACCTCCACCGCTTCTTTGGATCAGGAGAAGCATAACAAAAAGCCTAAAAAAGAAAAACACGATCAGGAGAAGATGGTGGAACAGTTACAACAGGAGATTGGTAAACTCAAAGAAGAGAAAATGTCACTTGAGGAAGCTTATAAAAGGAAGGTGGCAGAGTTTGATAATTACAAGAAACGTATTCTCAAAGAGATGGAAGATATGAGGCTTCAGGCTAACAAAAAGCTTTTGCAACATGTTCTTCCTGTTTATGACAATCTTGCCAGAGCGATGGCAACTGTTGAGAATACCACGAAAGAGAACCTTCAACAGGGGCTTTCTATTATTTTTGCTGAATTTACCAAGGTTATAGAGGATGCTGGAGTAAAACCTATTGAGTGTGTGGGACAGGAGTTTGATTATAGCCGTCATGAAGCTCTTTTGATGGAAGAACGAGAGGATGTCCCCTTTCCTATGACGGTGGTTCAAGAATTGGAGAGAGGATATATGTTAGGGAGTGAGGTACTTCGTCCCAGCAAGGTGAAGGTGGCCAAAAAGGTGGTGCGTGAATCTGAAACGACGGACAATAGACAATCTGAAGAAAAAAAACAGGATAAGGAGTAATATATGCCGGGAAAAGGAAAAGTTATTGGTATTGACCTGGGTACAACTAATTCTGTAGTGGCTGTGATTGAGAATGGTCAACCAGTGGTCATACCCAACCAGGAGGGTGCAAGAACTACTCCATCGATTGTTGCTTTTACGGAAAAGGGAGAGGTACTGGTTGGTCAGCCGGCCAAAAACCAGATGATAACCAATCATGAGAACACTATCTATTCTGCTAAGCGGTTTATTGGTCGAAGGTATGAGGAGGCTCAGGGTGAAATTAAGATGGTGCCCTACAAGGTTAAACCAGGACCTCATGATGATGTGCGTTTTGTGACAAGGGCGGGAGAATTCAGTCCACAAGAGATTTCTGCCCGTGTGCTTATGAAACTCAAACAGGCTGCTGAGGATTATCTTGGGGAGAAGGTAGAGCGTGCTGTGATTACTGTGCCTGCATACTTCAATGATTCTCAGCGACAGGCTACTAAAGATGCTGGTACTATTGCTGGTCTCAATGTAGAACGTATTATCAACGAACCTACTGCAGCTGCTCTAGCTTATGGTCTTGACAAGAAAAAAGAGGGTATTATTGCTGTCTATGACTTTGGTGGTGGTACCTTTGATATTTCTATTCTCGAGATTGGGGATGGTGTGTTTGAGGTGAAGGCAACCAATGGAGATACCCACCTTGGTGGTGATGATATTGACCATGCTCTCATGGATTATATGATCCAGGAGTTTAAGAAAGAAACAGGGGTAGATCTCTACAAGGATCCTATGGCAGTTCAGCGATTGAAGGATGCGGCAGAAAAAGCCAAGATAGAACTTTCTTCCAAGCTGGAAACTCAGGTGAACCTGCCCTATATTACAGCTGATGCGAGTGGACCAAAACACCTTCAGATGAATATCACCCGATCTCAGCTGGAAAAGATTGCCAAGCCCTTTGTGGATAGGTCTATTGAACCCTGTCTCCAGGTGATGAAGGATGCAGGTATTACCAAGGAACAGATTGATGAGGTGATTCTTGTTGGTGGTATGACCCGTATGCCTCTCATTGTTCAGACGGTGAAAAATATCTTTGGTAAGGAACCATCCAAAGGGGTTAATCCTGATGAAGTGGTGGCTATTGGTGCGGCTATTCAAGGAGGTGTTTTGACAGGTGAGATGAATGATCTTCTTCTTCTTGATGTGACACCACTTTCGCTTGGTATTGAGACCCTTGGGGGAGTATTCACTGTGCTTATTCCACGTAACACCACTATTCCAACCAAGAAGTCTCAGATTTTCTCCACTGCAGAGGATAATCAGACAGCGGTGACTATCCACGTGCTGCAGGGTGAACGTCCTATGGCTAGGGATAACCGCACCCTTGGTATGTTCACCCTTGATGGAATCCCTCCTGCAAGGCGTGGAGTGCCTCAGATAGAAGTGACGTTTGATATTGATGCGAATGGTATTTTGCATGTGACGGCAAAGGACCTTGGTACTCAGAGGGAACAGAAGATTCGTATTGAGGCTTCCAGTGGTCTTACCGAAGAAGAGATTAAACGTATGCAGGAAGAGGCTCAGAAATATGCAGACCAGGATAGAAAGGCTCGTGAACTCATTGAGCTCAAGAACCAGGCTGATTCCCTCGTGTATAGTCTTGAGACTTTCCTGAGTGAAAATGGGGACAAAGTACCTTCTTCTGAAAAAACTCAGGTGGAAGAGGCTATCAGGGAGGTCAAAGAAGCCATCAAGACAGATGATGAGGCTCGTATCAAATCAGCGATGGAGAACCTCCAGAAGAAGTCTCAGAAAATTGGAGAGATGATCTACAAATCTCAGAGTGCTCAAGGTTCTACTGGTTCTTCTGGTGGAAAAGATAATGGTGGAGAAGAAAAGGTTGTAGATGCTGAGATTGTGGATGATAAGTAAAAAGACTGACAGGGGGCAAAAG
>JBKBIS010000246.1:0-2558 GCA_046294145.1 Brevinematales bacterium
ATACCGATGAGGATATAGGGTATTTGATAGAAGCACTTACCACTATAGACAAACTCCTCAAACAAGGAGGCTAGTATGAGAGAAGTGAGGCGACCCGCTGTAGCGAATATCTTTTATCCGGGGGATAAAATTAACCTTAAGGCTATGGTCAATGCATTTCTGGCAGAGGTAGATGAAAGGCTTACTCAGGATTTAGCCCAGAAGATAGGGCTACCCTTTGCTCTGATTTCTCCTCATGCGGGATATGTGTATTCTGGTCAGGTGGCTGCCTATGGATATAAACTAATTGAACATACCAACTGGGATGTGGTGATACTTCTTGGGCCAAGTCACTATGTCCATTTTGAGGGAGGGGCACTTTCATCGGCAGTAGCTTTTCAAACTCCTCTTGGGGAAATAGATGTAAATCAAGATTATAATGCTGCTCTTATTGAAGAAGATCCTCATCTTTTTTCCTATCTTTCTTCAGCCCATGAGAGAGAACATTGTCTTGAGACTCAGCTTCCCTTTCTTCAGGATGTGATAGAGGGAGAATTTCAGATGGTGCCTATTTTGTTAGGGGCTCTTTCTCGTCAGAGTGTTCTGGATATAGCAAAAACTTTAGTCACTCTTTATCGTCGTCGGAATGAACGGGCACTTTTTGTTGTCTCTACGGACCTTTCCCATTACCATTCAGCAAAGGAGGCTGAAGAAATGGACAGGCGATTGATCCGTCATCTTTTAGCTATGGATACAGAGGCTCTCATGAAGGATGCTTTTTCTGGGGTGATTGAGGCGTGTGGAATTTTTCCTCTTCTTGTGATGTGTGAGATGGCAAAACAATTGGGAAGAACACAGGTAAAGGAACTTTGCTACAGACATTCCGGTGAAGTGTCAGGGGATAATCGTCAGGTAGTAGGGTATCTTTCTGCGGTGGTGTGGTAGTTTTTATTTATTCAGCTCTGTAATCACAGTTTCTACTGTTTGAGTAAAGGTGGATCGCTTTTCTTGGGAGAGAAGATGAAGGCTATAACGGCTTTCATTGAAAACAGAGACAATCCACAGAAGACTTTCTCTGAGAGAAGGTATGTTCTGGGTGAGTTTCTCAATGTATTCAAGCGGACCGTATGAGGGACGGTAGGGAAGAATACGACTGCTTGCTGTCTCAATAAGCATCACGAAGTATTTCACAATGGTCATAATTTCTTCTTTCTTTTCATCGTTGGAGGCTTCAGTATTTTCGAAGAGGGCGTAGAGCTGTTTTCTGAGAGCTTCATTTTCGGTTTTTGTTTCTTGAAGCTTAGCCAGGGCTTTTTGAATGAGAACAATACCAGTTATGGTGGAGAGTACTGTCCAGAGGAGTGTGAAGATAAATTGTACCACCTGGAAAAAGGGTTTGTTTCTTTCATAGAAACGGATAAGCCAGCGGATGAGGGCATTCTTGGGTTTGTATGACCAGAAACGTTCAAAGAAAAGACCTGTTATGCCAATGATAAGGTAGAGGGAAAAAAAGAAAAAGAATATACGTCCTGCCCATGAGAAAAGAGGGGATGGGGAAGAATTGGGGGAAAGGGGAGAAGAGAGGGTGTTTTCTTCTGACGGAATGGTAGAGGGGGGTGCCTGTTGGTTTTGAAGTTCTACTTCTGTTTGTTTTACAGATTCTCTGAATTTAACTCCCAGAGATTCAAGGGAAATGAGAACAAAGCGATGAGGAAGAATATAACCAATTCCCAGACAGAGAGTGAGCAAAAGCACAACGAGACCATGGGGTATAGTTCGTCTTGCCTGTTCTAAAGAAAGTCCCTGCATGAGCCAGCCAAAGATTTCTGCTTGTTCATGGAGGAAAGCCCGTGTTCCCCAGAAACCTATGAAAAGAAAAAACCAGCCTACTGTCAGGTGAGATTGCATAGTTGGATGAACCAGAACAGCGATACTACTTAGCAGAAGAGCCAAAAGAAGCATCCAGAAGAAAAGTCTCTCTGTTGATTCGAGAGAGGTGTTGAGATTGAGTCGGGCTATTTCTTCAGCAGCCCATTTTTCATAAGAGAGAGCGTTTTCAGTAGGTTGTCCTGTCAAAAGATGAGAAAACGTTCTCGGTTTTTTTGAGAAAGCCCACCACAAAAGAAGTATGAGCACCCAGGAAAAACTCAATAACCACGTAAGAGCAGTGAAAGAAAGAATACTTGTTTTCAAAAGAATATTACCTGTCCAGGCTACCGCAAGAGAAAAAGGCAAAGCAAGAATCAGTTTCATGATGGTAAGCCAGCGTATTCTTTGAGAAAAACCAAATCCTATAAGCACACTCTGAATAACACAACCTATCCACAAGGTTGGCATAAGAGCTTCTGTGTTAGTAATTCCAAGAGAGAGAAGGCTTCCCGTGAATACTATGGTGAGACCACACAAAAGACTTATCCAGAGAAAATGACTCATGAGAGCCTCCTACAAACGGTTGAGTTGGATAAGGGTTGCTTCATGTTCGGCATAATAACTCTGAAAGCCAATGTTCCAGAGACTGAGTTCTTTTGAGATTTCTGGCCCCACCTGTATAATGGTGATGGAATGTCCGCTCTGATGGA
>JBKBIS010000247.1:0-2554 GCA_046294145.1 Brevinematales bacterium
ATGAGGCAAGGATTTCTTTGTGTTCGGCAATCTGTTTTTCTATATTCTGGATACGGTGATACACCTCCACAAATGGTTCAAGATCAGCCCGTTCTTTGGCTATCTTGATGTATTCCTGAGAACCCGGAGAAAGGTTTGCAAGTTTTTCTCCCATTTCTTCGTATTTTCGCATGAGATCAAGGGCTTTTGGATGCATAGAAACTCCTTGTATTTGAGAGGAATATTATAACGCAAAAATCAAAAAGAGGCAAATAGAAGGACTCAATTATGCCCTCTGGGCGTATGTTTTATATTCTCTTTGGATTGGCATGTCATCGCATCACGATTTTTCGTATATTTTTATTGTTTATTATGAAAAAATGATACCATTTGAGATAAATGTGAGAAAGTTGTTCTCAATTTATCTATCCATTTGCTTTCATCTGGAGAAAAGCTTTTTTGATAAAATCGGCAGGAAGTATTCCTGTCTTTTTGCCTTCTAGAGTATAGATTCGGCAGCTAAATTGAAAACCTTCTGGTTTTTTCCCTGTGAAAATATCCTTTCCATCAATAAGGATGGTGGGAGAACCTTGAAAATGTTTCCTCTTTGCTTCTTCCTCATCATGAATAACCACAACCATAATCTCTTCTTGATGAATCATGCCCTCTTCTACCAGCAACATCAGATTTTCGAAGGTTTTTTGAGCATTCGGGCATCCTTCAAAATACTGAAATTCAATCTTCACTATTTTCTCCTTTTTACTTTAACTTAAGTCTCACAACCAGAAGGAAGTAAAATCTTTTTATTAGGAACCACAAGAGATAGAAAAAGGCAACAAAAAGGAGAAGTGGCACAAACAATTTTTTCTTAATAATAACAGAGGCTAACCAGAAAAGAAGAAGGGCTCCGGTGAAGAAAATACGTTTATCCTTTTTCGTTACTAAGATTTTTTTTTTGAAGGCAAGAGCAATGCTCTTCACCTCGTGGGGTTTGAGACGTTCTTTTTTGCATTTGGTTTTGTATGTAAACCGGTAGTATATTTCTTCTCCCTTTTCGCTGGTTTCTACCAGAAAGGAGAGTCCTTGAGGAGTAATATTCACACTGCCCACAATCGGTTCCCAGAGAGAGGGTTTTTCTTTGGTGATAATGCTTTCAAAAACACCTGCTAGATGAGTGATGGTGACATCCTCAAAGCCAATCTTGAGAACGGAGAGGGTATAGTATCCAAGGAAAAAGGGAAGAAAGGATAGCGAAAAGATGAGCAGAATATCGTCAGTATGGCGTATTTCCAATACCAGATCAGCCGATGAGATGTCAGGTATGCCATGAAAATTTTCCTCAAAGGCATACAAACTAAGAGAGGATGGACTATCATTTAAGACAAAACCAAGCGACTCATAGGGGAAATAATAAATACCAGGAGAAATCTCTTTGTAAATAAGGTTTTCTTCATATCGCCAAGTTTCTCGGGGAACAAGGGTGTTTCCACCTTCGTAGTCTTTGATGAGATAGTGTTTCAGGTAGGGATGCTGGAGGGTGTATTTGAGAATGTCCCAGAGAGAAAGATGTACCTGATGATAACGGCATTCAATGCGCTCATTTTCTAAGTAGCGCAATTCCATTCGCATTGGCTATGCTCCTTTTTGTATATACATATTATAGGGAAGTAAAAAATGGCTGTCAAGTAATAAATGGAGTTGTTTGCAAAGGGTTTCTCTTCTTTGACTTTTTTTCTTCTTTTTTGTATCATATATATTCACTATTTTGGAGGAGTCTTGTATGGGGTTTTCTGAGAATGCGCATTTTATTCTGGAGAAGTTTTATTATAAGCGGGACAGGGATGGGAATTTGGTGGAGAAAAAGCCTGAAGAACTTTTTCATAGAGTGGCTAAGTTTGTGGCTTCGGCAGAAAAAGAGCCAGAAAAGCGTAAGAGGATGGAAAAAGTCTTTTTTGATCTCATGATGGAACAGAAATTTATGTTTTCTTCGCCTACTCTTTTTAATGCAGGGAGTGATTTTCCCCTTTGTTCTAGTTGTTTTGTGGGTGGTATGCAGGACGACATGGTGTCCATTATGAAGGCAGCTACTGATACAGCCATTACTTTCAAAGCAGGTGCTGGTATGGGACTGAACTTTGGTGTTCTACGACCTCGCGGGGCTCGTGTGGGAAGAGGAGGTACATCCAGTGGACCGGTGAGTTTTATGCGTCTTTTTGATGAGGTAGGGGAGACTGTGAAGAGTGGTGGTGTGCGTCGTGCAGCCTTTATGGCCATGATGGATGTTTCTCATCCGGATATAGAGGAGTTTATTACGAGCAAGGATTTTGTAGCCCAGATGAAGCGAATGTATCCTTCAATGAGTCTACCGGATGATTTTGTAGATAAGATGATGTCAGGTATTTTCGAATCACTCAAAGATATAGTAGGAGAAGGGGAGATACTTGAGGGCATCATGGGGGATGTGAGACGAAAGGTATTTGAACCTCTTTCCAATATGAATATTAGTGTGGCTATTACTGATGATTTTATGAAGGCAGTGAAAAGAGATGAAGAGTTTACTCTTGATAGTGGTCAT
>JBKBIS010000248.1:0-2491 GCA_046294145.1 Brevinematales bacterium
AAGAACGAACATGGGAAACTACTCTTCCTTGAATGTTGGTGAGAAGAGTGAGGGAATCTTCTTTGAGTTGCAGAAACGATATGCCATTGTACTGATCAGCAAGCCATAAACCAGAGGGTGTGAGAGCAATGTCCATTGTGTTTCCCAGAGTCTCATACACAGCAAGAAAGGAGGGTTTCCAGGGAGACTGGATGTCATAGAGTCTGATGCCGTTAATTCTGTCGGCAAGGATAAGTCTTTTTTCCCTGGGAAGAACACTCAGAGAACTAATGGAGCCGATGATCCAGGAGTAGTTGGTTATTTTTTTTCGTTTTTGGTCTACCAGGGTGAGTCCTTTGTCTCCCTGAACTATGTAAAGTATGGATTGGTATTGATCTATACCCCAGATACGAAAGGGATAAGGGAAGGGAATGGATTCGGGTGAGCTGGGAAGAAAAGATGAACTTGTTTGCTGGGAAAAGAGAAGTCCATCGGCCGCCCAGAAAAGGGTATTGGAAATATGACTTATACCGTATATCTGGTTATAGGTGAGAGAAGCCTGCGTAATCATGGAGGGTTTATTGGTGTTTGAAGTTGAAAGAGAGAGAGAGAACCATATAAGATTTTGATTGTTGCCTGTGGTAGTCCAGACAATACCTTCTGCTTCACTGGTGTTTGCGGCAAACCAGAAAATGGATATGACTCCGTCGTCAGCAAAATCAAGGAAACGGATTTCATCTGGTCGATCAAGAGGGAAAAAGCCAATGTTTCCTGTATTAAGAGTGAGAAAGATATAATTTCCAACGGCCTGAACATCCTGAATGAAGGCATTTTGAGGGGCCTGCCATTCCCAACTTATCGAAAAAGAAAAAAAGCGGGAGGGGTTTTTTTGTTCACAGGCGACTAAAAATATAAACAAAATCCAAAAGATTTTTTGAAAAGATTTCATTTTCTTGCCCCTTTTATGGTATATAATTTAGAGACAATGGAAGAAATGAATATGTTTATACTATACAGATGGAGCAGGATTTTTGCAAAAAAATGAAGATATGAAAGCTAATCGCCGATACTGGAAAGAGAGAATGCAGGAGGATACTATGAGATATATCTCCTTTTTTGTGAGCTGCATGATGATAATATCTATGATGTATGGGAGTTTTGAGGATATTGGTTGGACAATGCGTAGCAAGGGAATGGGGAATGCTATTTTCGGTGATTTTGATGGCGTAAATACCATGCATTACAATCCAGCTACTATTAGTATGGCAAAAAGCATTCAGTTTTATACGGGCTGGAATACGCCTTATGCAGGTTTTGATGATAAATCCATGATCAATGTAATTGATGTGAATCTTGTGGCTCCTTTCTGGAATCGTTTTACTATTCCAGCGGATGGCTTTTTTACCAAACGAGGGGCCATAGGGCTTTCTTTTCATAGATTGAGTCTCATTGGACCGGATGGTCTTTCTGAGAATACTGTGGAGTATTATCATGAAGGGGTATATAGTCTCATCTATGCTAAGGATCTCAACGATGTGCTTTCGCGTGGGGCCAAGATATCGGTCGGGACAAAACTCAGTCTGTATGATATTGGGGTGGGAGGTTTCGAGGATACTACCGCCAATCCTGAATTGAAGGGAGCACTGGGAAGATTGGGGTTTGGTATGGATATAGGTGCTACATATGATTTTAGTGAGACAATTCGTCTTGGACTTGTGTACAAAAATCTCATCTCGCCAAATGTGTCTATTCTCCCTGATGGTCAGGATGTATTGCCGTCTGAACTTCGTATAGGAGCCAATATGGAGATGGGAAATCTCTTCTTTATGAAGAAGGCAAAACTGGGTGTGGGTTATGTTTCCTATGGTCGTGAATGGAATAAGGAAACGAATGACAACCGTCAGGCTGATTCTTCCTGGCATGTGGGGTATGAATTCTGGCAACTTACAGCGGGGGATCTTTTCCCTACCAGTCTTTATAAGGGAGAGATGCTAGCTGTTCGTATAGGGATGATTTTTGAGCCGCGAAAAGTGGGAGATGAGATTGATTTACTTCTTATGAAGTTGACCGGTGTACTCAATTTTACGCTTGGTGTGGGATTTACCTATGTATTTAATTATAACCACCAGGTAACGCTGGATTCCTCGCTTCAGTGGGGTGTCAATATGGGAAGGCTTGAGCCAAGCGTGAGCTTGAATTATCAGTATCTACTTCCCAATAGTGCTTTTGCATATCGTGAAGAGGAAATCAAGGCCCGGCAGCTTGAGGAAGAGGTACAGAAACGACAGGAAGAACTTCGTATTGAAGAACTCAAGAAACAAAAACAAACCAATACTCAAACCAATGTTCAAACCAATACAGCTCCTGTGGTGCCACCGGCAGTTCCATCAACGACCAATACCAATACGTCACCAAAGCCTACAACTCCTCCGAAGAAAAAATAATAATCATGCCTCAAGGCCCACTCTCGGGAGTGGGCCTTTTTTATTTGTGGATAAGGATAAGAATGGGG
>JBKBIS010000249.1:0-2485 GCA_046294145.1 Brevinematales bacterium
CCTACAAAAACCACAAACCCTGCAAAAGCCATCCAGAATCGTTTATCCATGTAACCTATCCAAAAAGATTTAAAGCTTCTTCTACGGAGTTGACCATCTCAAAAACCCCGGAGAGCCCAATAATCTCTAATGTTTTTTGGACATTGGGCTGTATTCCTGACAAAATCAGAAGACCCTGCCGGGACTTTACCTCACGCAAAAGGACAAGAAAAGCCCGTGCACCACTCGAATGAAGATATTCCACTTCTTTCAAATCAAGCACAAGAGAGATCTTCCCCTGCTGAAGAAGATTTTTTCCCATCTCCTCTAACAATTGAGAATCCGAAACATCAAGATTACCTGAAATATGCAAAACGGAAACGGCTCCCCGATGTTCAAGGGAAACCATCACAACCTCCTATGACTTGAGCACCTTGAGAGCATCTGCGACCGTTCCCATAATCTCGAAAAGACCATCCAGTTCCACAATCTTGAGTGTTTTATGAACATTTGCAGTGAGATTAGCCAAAATCATTCGCCCATTATTTTCTTTCAATTGCCGCATTGTCGCAATAAAGACCCGGATACCACTGGAGCTAAGATAATGAACATCTCCTAAGTCAAAAACCAAAAACTTCTCCCCTTGATTGATATGGGCATTGATGGTTTCTTCAAGTTCAAGCGCCTGATTGATTTCAAGTCTTCCTGACACACGAATCACTACAACATTATCTTTTTTTTCTACATCAACCATCGTAATACCTCCTTTTTGCACTTCTTCATTGTAAAGAAAAGTCTTCCACCTGTCAATTATTTCAAGAAAAATCTTTCTCAAGAAAAAATGGTATTCCATACCAGGTTGACAACACTTTCCACGTTTAAACCATATCTCACTCCTATAATAGCAGAAACAGAACCTTCAGCCTTCAGGTTTTTACAAGAATGCCGATAGAAAAAATAAGACAGGGATGTCAAAAGAACCAAGGAGGGTTATATGGATGCGGTCATGACAAAGCGAATGGATGATGCCATGGCTATTTTGAAAGAAGAGGTATCTTTTCTCCAGCGGGTCCTTTTTTTGGAAGAAAAAAAGTATCAGGCTCTCAAAGAGGTAAATCTTGAGGATCTCATGAATATCAACGATCAGGAAGAACTTCTTCTTCAAGAGATTCATGCCAAAGAAGAAAAACGTCAGCGGGTTTTTCACGAGATAAATCCGCGGGCAACAGACTTTCATACCTTTCTCTCTCAGATAGAGGAAGAAAACATACGAGAGTCCCTTCAGAATCTCTATATTCAACTGGCGGATCTCCGTGATCGTATTAAGATACAAAGCGAAGAAAATAAACATCTCATCCAACTCAATAGCGAAATCATTAGCATGACGTTAGGACTTTTCCAGAAAACTCACGGAGAGACATACCAATCACCACAAACACCGGCTAAATCAACTCCCGGTGGAAGTTTTTTAGTCAATCACGTCGTATAGGAGGAAAACATGTTTTCCACATTCCACGGTATTGAGGTCGGAAAAAAGGGCCTCATGGCCAATAACACAGCTATTCAAACCATTGGTCATAACCTTGCTAACATTGAAACAGAGGGATATAGTCGTCAGCGAGTTCATCTCAAGACCTTTATCCCCATTTATGAACCGACCGCCAACCGTGTTGAGGTTCCCGGACAGATTGGTACTGGGGTAGTGGTGGAAGACATCCAGAGAATTCGTGATCAAATGATTGATGATCGTATCTATTTTGAGAAGGCAGGCCTCGGCAATGCTGAAATGCGACAACAGTTCCTGCATCAGATCGAAATGATTCTCAATGAACCAGATAGACCCAATATCCGTACAGTTATGGACGACTTCTGGGAGAGTATGCAAAAGCTTGCCGCCAATCCCACCGAGAGAGCTGCAAGAGAGGAACTCATCCAGAGAACAAACACCCTTTCTGATACATTCAGACATACCTACAATTCCCTTCATGATCTCCGTGTCCGTGCCAACGCCCTTATTGAACAACGAGTCAATGAGGTAAACCAGATAGGGGCAGAAATAGCCTCTCTCAACCTCCAGATTGTCAAATCAGAAGCCATGGGAGATAATCCCAACGACCTCTATGATAGACGAGACCTTCTCATCGAGAAACTCTCTAAAATCATGACCATCAAGGTGGAAAGAAATAACCGTCATGAATATATTGTCTATATAGGTGCTGAGAATTTTATCCAGGGAGGGCTTATCAATCCGATAAGCGGAGTAGGCAATACAGAAAATGAAGGCTTTGTTGATGTTCGTTGGGCTGACGGAAGGCTTGTCAATCTTGGCAATGGAGAGCTGGCTGGTCTTCTGATTGCCCGAGACATCGATATAAAAAACGCCATCGAAAACATCAATACTCTGGCTATCAATCTCATGGACAGCATCAATGAGGTACACAAGGATGGTTTTGGTCTCAACCTTTCTACCAATCTTCCCTTTTTCAAAGAGGTACCCCTCTCCCCT
>JBKBIS010000024.1:0-12050 GCA_046294145.1 Brevinematales bacterium
GTACTTATGAGATCAATACGGGGGTAGGTTTTCTCAACCATATGGTGGAAACCATATCACGTCACAGTCTCATCAATATTTCTCTCAGTGGAAGTGGTGATATCCATGTAGACTACCACCACTTGGTTGAGGATTGCGGTATTCTTCTTGGTCGATCGGTTATGCACCTTCTGGAAGACAAAAGGGGTATTAGTCGTTTTGGATGGGCCGTTATCCCACTTGATGAGGCTCTGGTAGAGGTGGCTATTGACATCAGTGGACGCCCTTTTTATGTTTCAAATCTTCGAGATTTTCGAGGACTCATAGGAACATTTGATATGGAGCTGGGTGATGTGTTTTTTCAGGGTTTTGCCTCAATGGGATATACCCTCCACGTGCTTGTCCAGCGAGGAGAGAACCGTCACCATATTCTTGAAGCTACCTGCAAGGCCTTTGCTTATTCCCTGAGACAGGCTATCCATATTGACAAAGAACATCCTTCTCATCTTCCCACTACCAAAGACTACTTCGAAGCATAGGGAAAGCTATGATTGGAATTGTTGACTATGACATGGGAAATATAGCCAGTGTATACAACGCCTTTCGTCGTATTGGTGTCCCAGAAGAGAGGCTCTCTGTGATGAGAACAGCTCAGGAAATAGCCACTGCTGATGCTCTCATTCTGCCTGGTGTCGGGGCCTTCAGAGATGCCATGAAGCATCTTCGCCAGCAACGATTGATAAAATCGATTGAAAGCCATGTGGCAAACAAAAAGCCCCTTTTAGGAATATGTCTTGGATATCAGCTTCTCTTTGAAGAGGGTGAAGAGGGAGGAAAAACAACAGGTCTCGGTTTTGTCAAAGGGCACGTCGTAAGATTTGAGATTGGACTCCCTGTCCCCCATATAGGATGGAGTAGCACTATCATCAGACAGGAGAAAGAAATATTTGACTCTATCCCTCAAAATGTGTATTTTTATTATGATCATGCTTACTATCCAGAAGTTGAGGAAAAAGAGGTGATTGCCTGCGAAACGGAATATGGGATCAGATATACTTCCGGCATACAGAAGGATTTCATCTTTGGTTTCCAGTTTCATCCAGAAAAAAGCCATAAATTTGGCCTTCGTCTTCTTTCTAATTTTCTTTCTATTCTATCTGAGAGAGGCATTGTATGATTATTATACCAGCTATCGATATCAAGAACAAAAAATGTGTCCGCCTTGTTCAGGGAAACCCCGAATTTGAAACGGTGTATTCAGATGATCCAATCTTTCAGGCTCAATTCTGGGAAAGAGAAGGGGCAAAACGTCTTCACATTGTAGATTTAGATGGGGCTTTTAACGGAAAACCTCAAAACCTTGATCTTATTGAACGTATTGTTCACGAGGTTCATATTGAGATTGATGTTGGTGGAGGTATCCGAGACAACAGAGTTATTCGAGCTCTCAGAAGTCGAGGAGTTCACAAGGTAGTTATTGGCACAGCAGTAATAGACAATCGTAAGTTTGTTCGAAATCTTTGCAAGAGTGATCCTCACGGTGTTGTGATTGCTATTGATGCTTCTGATGGATTCGTTGTTAAAAATGGATGGAAAGAGGTCACAACAACCCGAGCAGTCGATCTTCTGAAGGAAATCGAAGACTTCGGAATATCGGAGGTTATTTATACCGATATTAGTCGTGATGGAACCCTTGAAGGTCCTAACTATGATGCCTTAGAGACCATGCTGACAGTTTCTGATATTCCGATTATCATGTCCGGGGGTATTTCCTCTCTCGAGGATATTAAAAAACTCAAAGAATATGAACCGATGGGTCTCAAAGGGGTTATCATCGGCAAAGCTCTTTATGAAGGTCGCTTCACCCTCCGTGAAGCGCTTGAATACGCATGATCAACCGACGAAAAACACGCAAGATCTATGTAGGTCCTGTCGCTGTCGGAGGAGATGCTCCTATTTCTATTCAATCTATGACCAGTGTACCCACTGTTGATGTCAAAGCTGTTTTAAACCAGCTCCATCGACTACAAGAGGTGGGGTGTGATATCGTTCGATTAGGTATACCTGATGAAGCAAGTGCGTACGCTGTTGGGGAAATCAAAAAACATACCTCTCTCCCTTTAGTGGCTGATATTCATTTTGACTATCGCTTAGCCCTTATATGTATCCAGCAGGGTATTGATGGACTTCGCCTTAATCCCGGCAATATTCGTCAAAAAGAACATGTCGAGACAGTAGTCAAAGCCTGCAAAGAGCGTCACATCCCTATTCGTATCGGAGTAAATTCAGGCTCTATTGACAGAAGTCGCTACCCCCACCCCACCGCTGAAGCCCTGGTAGATTCAGCCTTGAGACATATCCAGATTCTTGAGGAGCTTGATTTTTTTGATATCAAGGTTTCTCTCAAGTCTTCTGATGTTCCCACCATGGTAGAAGCCTACAGACTTTTTTCCATACAAAGGAATTATCCCCTTCATCTCGGAGTCACCGAAGCAGGTCCTCTCAATCAGGCGCTTATCAAAAGTGGCATCGGTATTGGAACTCTTCTCTTAGATGGTATAGGAGACACGCTCAGAGTTTCTATCACAGGGGATAAACTTGAAGATGAAATTGAGGCTGCCAGGATTATTCTTCGAAGCCTTGGTTTGCGAAAAGAGGGGATAGAAATTATTTCCTGCCCCACCTGCGCCCGCAAGGAATTCGATGTAGCAAAAACGGTGGAACTCTTTCAGCAAAAAACACGGCATATCAAACAGTATCTCAGGGTAGCCATCATGGGATGTGTGGTTAACGGCCCAGGAGAAGCTCTTGAGTCAGATATTGGGATAGCTATCGGCAAATCCTCAGCCATTGTTATCGAAAATGGCCAGAAAACTTCCCTTAAAATCCCACATCCCACCCCACAAGCGATTGTCACCGTCCTGGTAAAAGAGATAGAAAAACGCCTTGACCACTAAAAAGGGAGGGGAAATATGCCTCACTCAAGACTCTTTTTTCTTCTCATCATGTTTTTTCTCACCGCAGGATTCTCCCAAGAGGCCCAATATATCGTTCATCGCAACTTCTTTTCACAGTTCGTAAGCCCAAGAACCATTGTGATATATCTTCCCCCCGATTATTCCGCATCAACCAATCGCTATCCTGTTCTCTACATGCACGACGGCCAGAATCTCTTTGATAGCCAAAAAACAGGTCTTCGTGGAGCAGGAAGCCCCATCAAGTGGGATGTAGACAAAACTTTAGAAAAACTGATGAAAGAAAACAAAGTTCGTCCTTGCATCATTGTTGGTATCTTCAATACAGCCAGACGAATCGAAGAATATTCCCCACCAACTAACACGCCAGGTCGAGGCCTTCTTGGGAATTACGCCCGATTCATCGTTGAAGAACTCAAGCCCTGGATAGATACCACCTATCGCACTGATCCCTCCCCTCAGTCAACGGGTATCATGGGCTCTTCCATGGGGGGACTAGCTTCGTTTTACCTTCAGATGTGGTACCCAGAAATCTTCGGATTTGCAGGTGTGATTTCCCCGTCCTTCTGGTGGGGAAATGAGCAGGTACTTTCCCATATTATGAGCTTTGACTTCAAAAACATTGGTCTTCTCTACATCGATGCCGGCTGGAGAGAATCTGACGAGATGATTATTCCTGCAAGGCATGTGTATCAAGCCCTCTCTCCCCACCTTGCGGAGAAACTCTGGTATTATGAAGACAGAAATGGCACCCATTCCGAATCTTCCTGGCAGAATCGTGTTTTTATACCCCTTCTTTTATTCCTTGGAAAAACAAAACTATCTCTTCTCAGCTGGCACGTTCTCATTGAACCTACCACGATAGGTATTTATGACACCAGCTATGTTACCGTTGAAGCTCTCTATACAGACAATATCAAAAAAACCGTGCTTCCCTCTCTTTCTTCAAAGGCTTTCCTCATTTCAAATCATCAGATAACAGCTCTCACAGATGGAAGTATGCCCCTCACCATTCAAAGCCCTTATGGTACGTTGAACACAAACATCTCCGTTCAATCAAAAAGTCGAGATTCCATCAGTATCAGATTCATTTCCTCTCAACCAGTCATCCTTGAAATCTTTCGCTACGTAAGCAATAACCTCACCATATCCACAAACTTTACTATAGACCTTCTTCTCACCAACGAAACGACCCTCACTCAGGCAAGGGGCACCCGTTTTCATTTCCGAGTTCTTGGCAAAGATCAAAAACCCATTGAAAAAAACGGGAAATCTCTCGAACTCTCGGTAACCTTCAACCGTGATAGGGACTATGTTATAGAATTCTGAGAAAGAAAGCGAGCAAAAGCCTCTTCTACCTCAGGAGAAGTAGCCAGTCTGCCATTGACAGTTGTAGTAGCAGTAACTTTCCCTTGGGCAATCAAACGCTCATCCGGCAGCCTATAAATATCCTGATAGAAAATATACTTGAGTCTTCCTTCTTTTTCAACCCAGAGCCTGCACACGAATTCATCTCCACTTCGAAGCGGATGTTTGTAGGCTATCTCAATACGAGCCACAAAGGCATCGATACCCTTCTCATGAAGTCTGGCAAAATCAAGCCCTATAGACTTCATAAACTCATGGCGTGTATGTTCCATATAATTTTGATACACGGCATTATTCACCACACCCTGAAGATCACACTCATAATCCCTCACCTTGAAGGCAAGTTCATAGACATACTCCATACCCTCTCCTTATGAAGGTTTTTTCTGACTCACCATAGCTCTCTGAGGAATATTTCCCCCTATAGCCTTTAACTGGGCATAATACAACTCTCGAATATCCAGCAGGATTTTTTTGTATACCTCACTGGCATAATCCGGATACGTCCATGGCCAGGATTGCCAACTTTTTTTTTGATAATGCAGTGTCACCTCCGCGTAAATACCTTTCGCCAGATAAATCCTGTGCATCTGGTCTTTGGTGGTAGCCAGCACAAACTTGCCCATCTGCATATAGCCAGGATCAAGATTGACAAACCGTCTTCCCCCTATAGCCAGTTCTTCTTCAATAGCATTGGTAGTGAGTTTTATATCCACAAGATCCTCTGGTTGCATGAGACGTTCAAAAGACAGAAACGTGCGAAAGATAGGAGTCCCCATTTCTTCATCATAGTAATGAGTAAAGGTAAAAACAAAAGGCTCGCACTGGTAATCTACATTTCCATAAAGACTTACCAGTCGATTCCGTGCCTGAAAGTAACAATTCTCATCAGAAAAGAGAATACCTATCACCAGTTTTACTGGTTCATGTTCGATAGCTTTTCCCATTCACTATCTCCCCCTCATCACAGGAGAATACGAAGTCCTCCAACCAGCTGAAATCCTCCCTCAGGAACAGATGGCCTGCGAAAATGATTCTGGTTGAAAAGATTCTCAAGAGATATCTCCAGGTAGAAGTCCTTCCCCAATTGCTGAGATAACCCTGCACTCAAAATCAGAGAATCAGGAAGCTCTACACCACTTGCTACCACTGTCTTTGGATAATACGTTCCCTTCACCGTCGTCGTGAGTCCAATCTCCTGCCACTTCCACTCCAGAAGTGAAGAAAGCCCAAGTCCTCCTACCTCATACATCTCAGGAGAAAGAGACAAGGTATAAGAAGCAATCGTTTTCACAAAAAACATCTTGAAAGGACGCCAATCCAGAGATATCTCCGTCGCCAAAACAGAAAGATTTGTCCGTATCTCATGAGTAAACATATCCATATCAACTAAATAAACAGGAAGCCCATAGGCACTATAGAAATGATAAAGAAGCGTTCCCTTTAAAGAAAACCCATCTGAAGGAATATACTGAAGACCAACCTGTGGTGTCCATCTATCATACCTCACCGCCGTGGTGAAAAAATACTGATTCTCTTCTATAAGATCACCTCCCACCAATCTCTTCCGTTCTCCATCCACACCAAAAGTAAATACAAATACATCTGTATATCGATAACGAATCATCGCTAACGGATACCAGAAAAATGGATCACGCGAAGAAAAATACACTCTCGTCCCAACATCAAGCGAAAGAGAAGCCAGAATATTGAGTCTATCCAGAAGACCTATATCCCCCTCTTGAAAGAGAGTATCCTGAAAAAGATAGAGATATCTTCCATCTATCTTGAGAAAATTATCTTTGGCCCAATTGGCTTCATAAGAAATAGTAGGAGAAAAATGATAAAAAAGTTGATTGGTGTACGCCGTATTGAGAAGCTTATTGTTTCTTTCAAGATAATTGCCCTCTACAGCTACCGTAAAAAGGCTATACATATCAGGGATAAAAGACAGTCCTATCCTGGCAGGAAAATACCTCATCTGTTCAGAAAGAGCCTTTGAATTGGTATATAAGCCTAACTCCCTTCCATAATAGCCAACCTCTGTTTGCAACTCCCACTGAGAAGATAGAGTGGCAATCACGTCTACATTGATATCATCAAGCTTCAACTCCGTATTATAGAGTCTCTCATTGGAAAGCACAAGGCTCCCCCGAGAACTCCTCACATAAGAAACAAGGTAATTCAATCTATCAACACGCTTACCAATAGTGATATCAGAAAAGAGATGCTCACTTGTCCCGTAAAAAAGCCGAAAACTAGAAAGTGAAAAGGATGGCAAACGTCGCTGGTTGGTCAGTTCTACCTTGTAATATTCACTTTTACGTAGTCTCGAAAGCTCAGCAAGATCCACTCTACCAAAATCTATCTCCTGTCCAGCAAGAGTTAAATTTGTTTGATCCTGAAGGGGAATAGATGTATCACCTTCTATCACAATCTTCACATCAGGAAGCACGATCGTCGATGAAACCGTTTCCTGTGACCAACAAAAAGTGGTAAAAAAAACTATTAGTAGGATAATGTACTTTCTCATATTTCCTCCACTCCAGGCTATATGTGTTATTATAACGGCAAGAGAAAAAAGTGTCAATTACCACCACCTGAGAAGATAGTATTCTTTCATCTTATAACACTTTAGTGGTATAAAATACCCAAAAGAAGAAAAACTTTTACCCTCTAGTGGTATTGTGAAACTCTCTCTTAAGTCCTATAATAAGAGTGTAAATTAAAAATAGTCTAACGACATCTGAAAGGAGAAAAGGTTCCCCACCGCCTTTTCTCCTTGTTATAATACATTACCCCCCTATCCGGCAGGACTATTTTTCCTGCCGGTTTTTTTTTATAAACACTCTTTTCATGAAAAGAATTGATGGTATTTTATGGCAAAAAATTTTCTTCTTTCTTATAATAAAAACATCTCAAAACAGGAGAAAACCGTGAAACGTGCCCTTTTTAGTCTTTATTACAAAGAAGGATGTGATAGTTTAGCCAAGTTTTTAGTGGAACAGGGATATGAGATTCTTTCTACTGGAGGCACTTACCGTTACCTCAAAGACAAAAATATTCCTGTAATAGAGGTTTCTTCCATTACAGGATTTCCAGAGATTCTGGATGGACGGGTGAAAACCCTTCATCCTACGATTCATGGCGGGATTCTGGCTATGAGAGATAACCCCTCACACCAGGAAGAGCTGAAAAGGCATCATATTCTTCCTATCGATTTTGTTGTGGTCAATCTCTATCCTTTTGAAAAGACTATTCAAAAAGAGGGTGTTTCTCTTCCAGAAATCATCGAACAAATTGATATAGGCGGAGTAGCCCTCATTCGGGCTGCCGCTAAAAACTACCATGACGTCTGTATTATAGTGGACAATGAAGATATCCCTTCTATCATGGAAGAGATCCAAAAAAATGGTACTCTTTCCATTGAGACAAGGGCCATTCTAGCAGCCAAAGCCTTTTCTCATACTGCTTACTATGATAGCATGATCTCTACCTATTTTCAGCGTATGGTTGGAATGAAAATGCCAAAAGAAATGGGAATTCCCCTTTCCAGGGTTTCTTCTCTTCGTTATGGTGAAAACCCTCATCAGGAAGCAGCCCTCTACAGAAGTTATAGAGACAGCTCAATCTCTACGCTGAATGCAGATATCCTTGGGGGCAAGGAAATGTCTTTCAACAATTACCTTGATGCTGATGGATGTCTTGATATCGTCAGAGAATTCGCAGAAGACGAACCTTTTGCAGTCATTATCAAGCATACCAATCCCTGCGGGGCCTCCTATGGGCATACTCTCAGGGAAGCCTTTGAAAAGGCAAGAGCCGCTGATCCAATCTCCGCTTTCGGTGGAATCATTGGTGTGAACAAAACAGTGGACGAAGAAACAGCACAGGCTATTGTAGAAACCTTTTTTGAGATTGTAATAGCTCCAGATTATACAGAAAAGGCTCTTACCATCCTGCAAAGCAAGAAAAACCTGCGTATTCTGAAACTCAATGGCAAAGAATGGCAAAAACAGGGCCTAAACTATCGGCGCATTGAAGGAGGAATGCTCGTTCAAGAATGGGATCAGATTGGTATGTCAAAGGAAAAATGGGAGATTGTTACCCTCAAAAAGCCCACCAGAGACCAGGAGAAAGACCTCCGTTTTGCCTGGAAGATTGCCAAACACGTGAAATCAAACGCTATTGTCTATGTGAAAGATGGTCAGGTGATTGGAGTGGGAGCCGGCCAAATGTCCCGTGTCGATTCAGCACGTATTGCCCTCGAAAAAGCCAGTGCGGTAGGTCTTGATATTCGGGGATCTGTCATGGCTTCTGATGCCTTTTTCCCTTTTCGTGATACAGTTGATACAGCAGCCAGAGATGGGATAGTGGCTATTGTACAACCTGGCGGCTCCATCCGTGATCAGGAGTCTATTGATGCCGCCAATGAACATGGAATAGCTATGGTATTTACAGGGGTTCGACATTTCAAACATTAAAAACAACATATCAGGAGGTTATATGTCTAGAAAAACTGTAGTTATCGGAGGAGGATATGCTGGGCTTTCTGTGGCTGCCCTTCTAGCCAAGGAGGGACACAAAGTCACTCTCCTTGAAAAAAACAACAATCTTGGTGGACGTGCCAGAGTATGGAAAACACAGGGTTATGTCTTTGATATGGGACCATCCTGGTATCTCATGCCAGAGGTTTTTGAAAGGTATTTTGGTCTTTTTAGAAGAAAGGTAAGTGATTTCTATGAGCTCAAACCACTTGACCCGCTCTATCGCATCTTCTTCCACAAAAAAGAAATCGTGGATATCCCGGCTAACCGGGAGGGTATTCTCAAATCCTTTGCCTCACTCGAAAAAAACGGTGATAAAAAACTTGTTGCCTACCTTAAACAGGCCAAATACAAATACGATATTGCGATGAACGAATTCCTCTACAAAGAATACAAAAATCTCTTCAGTTTTTTAAACTGGAAAATGATAACTCAGGGAACCCAGCTGCATGTTTTTGCTACCTTGGATCGGTTTGTTCGAAAATACTTCCATGACCATCGGGCAAGAAAGATTTTAGAATACGCTATGGTATTTTTAGGCAACAGTCCCCAAAACTCTCCTGCTCTTTATTCCATTATGTCCCATGTAGATCTCAATCTCGGTGTATGGTACCCTATGGGAGGTATGGGAATGTTAGTGAATGCCCTGGAAAAACTCTGTATTGAATACGGCGTCACCATTCATACCGGTGAAGAGGTAATAGGCTTTGAATATGGAGAAAATCAGATTACCTCTGTGAAAACAACTAGAGGATCTTACGACGCAGAAATAGTGGTATCATCCGCGGATTACGCCCATACGGAACGAGAACTTCTCGATACCACACACCAAACTTATCCAGAAAAGTACTGGCAAAGTCGTATCATGGCTCCATCCATGTTTATCATGTATCTTGGTCTAAAAAAACGTCTAAAAAACCTTACTCATCACAATCTCTATTTTTCTCTGGACTGGAACAAACATTTTGACACCATCTTCAAAAACCCCTCCTGGCCTGAGGATCCCTGTTTCTATCTCAGTTGTCCTTCAAAAACAGATCCTTCTGTAGCCCCAGAAGGAAAGGAAAACCTCTTCCTTCTTGTTCCTATTGCTCCTGGCCTCGTAGATAACGAAGATATGCGTTATCAGTATGCGGACTATGCTCTCAAACATGTGGAACACGTGATTGGTGAATCTCTCACCGAAGCTATTGAAGTGAAACGCATCTTCACTGTTAGTGATTATGCAAATGACTACCATGCCTTCAAAGGCACAGCACTGGGGATGGCCCATACTCTCAACCAAACAGCTATCTTTCGCCCAGCCCATCAATCAAAACGCGTCAAAAACCTTTATTATACGGGGCATTATACCCATCCCGGGGTTGGAGTTCCCATGGTACTCATTGCGGCTGAAATTGTTTCAAATCTTATCAAGGAAAAAGAGAAAAAACTATGACCCATTCAGAAAAACATCTGTTCACATCCATCTTCAAGAAGGGAAGCAAGACCTATTTTAACTCAAGCATCTTCTTTCCCAAAAACATAAGAGAAAAGGTTTTTCGTCTCTATGCCTTTGTCAGGGTAGCCGACAACTATGTGGATAGTATTCCCCAACAAAGGGACAGTTTTTACAACTTCAAACAAGCATATCTCGAAGCCATGAAAGGAAAATCTTCAAAAAATCCAGTTATTGACAGTTTCGTTTCCCTCTCTCAGGAACTTCATTTTCAAGAGGAGTGGACTCTTGCCTTTCTTCAGGCGATGGAAGCTGATCTCTCAAAAACCACCTACTTTTCCCTTGAAGAAACCTGTCAATACATGTATGGATCAGCTGAGGTGATTGGCTATTTTATGGCAAAGATTATGGGACTACCAGAGGAAGCTTTTGCCTATGCAGCCCTTCTTGGAAGAGCCATGCAGTACATCAACTTCATTCGTGATATAGCCGAGGATCTCTCTTTGGGTCGAACCTATTTACCACTAAACGAAAGCCCCTTCCCAGATCTGAGAGAAGAAACCTGCCGCACCAATCCCGCCGCTTTTGAGGAGTATATCCACAGGCAAATAAACCGCTATTTTGAATGGCAAAAAGAGGCAGAAAAAGGCTATCGCTACATCCCCTATCGAATGCTTATCCCCATCAAAACAGCTGCTGACATGTATAGCTGGACAGCAAAAAAAATAGCAAAAAAACCATGGATTGTATATAAAAAGAAAGTAAAACCACCAAAATGGCGTATTCTGATGCAAATTTTCATCAATACACTCTCTATCCCTTTTTCTAAGAGGTGCGCATGAAATTCCTTGAGAATTACAGACCAAAAATCAAAGAAGCTTTATCCGAATTTTTTGATAATCAACTTCCGAATCTCTACCCCGTTAACCGATGGGGAAAAGATGTCATCGAAAGGCTAAAAGAATTTTCTCTCTCGGGAAAAATGATTCGTGGTGGACTTATTCTTTTTGCGGATGAAATGTGTGGCGGATCTTATTCTCCCAATGCCCTGAAAGCTGCCGTCAGCATAGAACTTTTTCAAGCCGGTCTTCTCATTCATGATGACATCATGGATGAGGATACCACACGGAGGGGAAAAACCACTATCTTTTACCAGTATGCTGAACTTGCCAAAAATATGAATGTACAGGATTTCTATCATTTTGGTGAATCCATGGGTATCTGTGTAGGAGATATTGCTTTCTTCCTCGGTTTTGAAAACCTTGCCAATCTTGATGTTTCTTCCACGATCCAGAACAAGATTTACCAAATCTTTTCTCGAGAAATGTGTTTTGTTGGCCTGGGACAGATGCAAGATGTGTTTTATTCTATCACGGATGAAAACCTCTCCGAAAACACCATTCTTTCGATTTATCTTTACAAAACCTCTCGATACACCTTTTCCCTTCCCCTTATGATCGGGGCAATTCTCGGCAAAGCCAGCAAACACACCATTGCCTGTCTTGAAACTATTGGAGAAAACCTGGGCATCATATTTCAGATAAAGGATGACGAATTAGGGCTTTTTGGAGATGAAAACATCACTGGAAAACCTGTCGGCTCAGATATTCAGGAAAGCAAAAAAACCCTTTACTACTGGTATCTTTTCAAATACGCCACCCCCGAAGAAAAGAAACAACTGAGTAGCCTTTTCGGTTCCTCTTCTCTGACCAGAGAACATCTTTCGTATGTTCTCTCCCTCAT
>JBKBIS010000250.1:0-2482 GCA_046294145.1 Brevinematales bacterium
AATTATTCGGGAAAGATACGAGTTGTGGTTGATATTATGGAAAAGGAGGGGTTAGGGGATATTCAGGTTTTGTATGAGGGAAAAACAGATAAACTAAGTGCATGGGGCATGACTTTTTATCATCTTGATCATGAGATTGTTTTCTCTTCGGGTGGGTGGAAAACAATCGAGATTCAGGCGTATAACCGTATAGGGGTGAAGCGTTCTGTTTTGGTTGATGTCAATGTGGTAGGACCTACCATTCGGGTTACCAATGATTTTGCTGAGGTTGGTGAGACCTATACCTCGTCTCTTTCTCTCAGCTTGGGAGGTATTGTCTCCAATGGGCTTACAAATATAGATAGGGTATATGTACGGGTAGAAAGACCATTGCAGACGGATGAATATCAAGCGACTATGGTTGGAATGAATGGGTGGGAGGTCAATGTGCCTCTGACACCCAATGAGGATGTAAAAGTGACAGCCTGTGTAGTGGACAAAGCAGGAGTGAAAGCCGAAGACAGGCCTATCACTATCTATCAGGATAGTCGTGGTCCTCAGCTGGTAGCTTTACTTCGTCCTACCAATAACGCTATTGAAGGATTAAGAGTGGTTTTTGAGGGTAAAGCTCAGGATGATAAGGTAGGGGTAAAAAGAATTGTCTGGACCACGAATAATGGGGTGAGTTGGTCTTCTCGTGATCTTGAGGGATGGTGGGGAATGAGAGAGGTGCTTGGGTTTGAGTTTGAAGAGTGGATGATGGTAGGTAATCATACCATTCAATTCTATATGGAGGATTTTTGTGGCAATCCATCCAAGACGAATACCGTCAACTTTACGGTGGATGGTACTTACCCGTATGTGTATATTACAGGGCCAGATGGTTGGTGGTGTACCAATGAGACTTCTTTTCCTTTTTTTGGTGAGTATGCCAATGCAAATACCGTAGAGTATTCTCTCAATAGTGGTTCCTGGATAAATGTGAGCCAGTATGGGGCAGGGAAATGGACCAATACAACTACGTACATACCCAATAAAGAGAATACTCTTCGTCTGAGAGCAATAGGTGCTTCGAACACGAACTTTTCTGGTCTCTATCGTTTTGTTATTGATACCATCCCTCCACAACTGTCCATGTACGATACGGGAGGGAGTATTATTGTGAACCAATCACAAGTGAGACGGAGAATTCGCCTTGAAGATAATCTATCTGGTATTCGCTACTTCTTTGACATTCTTAAGGGGAAGTGGGAATATGGTGGGACGGGGTACCGTGTGGAGATAAATACCAATGAGTGGCTGGGGAACTGGTATGAAGATGAGGGAATAAGAAATTTTCCTTTTGGAGCTGTTATTACCAATGAGATGGTATTGATTGATCGAGCGGGCAATAGTAATAGTTATTCTCGGATGGTGCAGGTCTATCCGGCTATTTTTGTGACACCTACTGGGAGTGGAACCTATGGTATTGCCTCAGATCCTCTTAAAGCTGTTGAAGGGGTGGACAAAGCCAAAAGTTTAGGGGTGAGAGCAGTTTTGTTTTCAGAAGGGACACACAATCTTTCGGGTGTGTTGGTTCCATCTCATAATATGATCTTGGGTGGGGGATTTAATCCGGCTTTTACTTCTTCTGGGGGAGCGACTTTTTTGCGACGCCCGGGTGGGAGAGTTATGAAAATAGATGGAGTAAGTGGTGTGACTTTCTTGAATTTTGTTGTGGCAGGAAGTGGGAACATAACTGAAGATGGTCCTATCTGGGTGAGTAATGGGACATTGTATGTGATGAATTCTATCTTTTCCAGTAATCAGGGAAGAAGAGGTTCAGCAGTTTATGCAGAGGCCTCTCAGGTAGGGTTAATGAGTAATCTGTTTACCAATAATTACACTTGGAACTTTGGGGTTTTCTATGGAGTAGGATCTTTGTATTTTGGTGTAGAGAATAGGTATGTGAACAACAAAACCTATACTTCTTCCTCCAACGATGCTCAGCTTGTTCTTTTAGGGGGAATGGCAATTATCAGCAATCATATGTTTTATCTCTATGAAGGGGTTTTAGGAGAAAATAAAGTGCTGATGGACGTGTATGCTAAGGACATGGGAACATTTCTTCTTCATAACTCAGTATTTTCCACCATTCTTCTGTCTACTAATGCCACCCATCTTTGGTTGGCGGGAAATATGCAGCAGACCAGTATTCTTTCTAATACCTTTGTGGGGAATGTTAAATACCTCATGATAAAAGAAGGGGATTGGGGTGGTTATCAACTCCGTGGGAATAAAGTTTATACAAACTCTTTTCTTGTTCTTTGGGCAGAATTCCTTCCTTCGGCTACTAACCTCATCTGGTTTACCAATATGGCAGATTTCAACAATCCTCTCAAGACGAGAGCTACCGCAGATTCCACGGATAACCAGGGGCTCTAATCAAGTGAAAATGGGATAGAATGAAAATACTCTGGATAGAAACGTTGATAAAAGGCCATATTTTGCCAGATAACCTTGA
>JBKBIS010000251.1:0-2478 GCA_046294145.1 Brevinematales bacterium
CATTCAATTCTGGCTTACAGCTCATAAATGGTGCTGTTTTCTTTGATTTTACTCTTGAAGATGATTGGGGTGATGTAACACTTCCTGCTCTCACACTCTCACTGGGAGCAAGTAAGCAGGTCCTTCAGCTCTTTGATGTACGTGCTACCTGGACAAGGCAAAATATTGCTGAGTGGAAAGATGTCTTTAAGTATGAAGATAAACACTCTCAACTTGGTCTTCTCATCAATTACTATGCAAGCCAGAACCTCATTCTTACCCTTGAGTATAAGCGCACTTTCAAAATTGATGAGAATGGTGTCATTCAAAGTCTCACCACCACTAGTATCAGCACAAAGGTAACCTTCTAGTGCTGAAAGGAGGCAGAATATGAAAAGATGGATAATAGTCCTCTGTCTTATCAGTAGTTCACTTTTTGCACAAAGGGTAAAAATTGGTTCCTTTATAGGGAATTGTGAATATTCTCTGGATGGTCAAATATGGACAGCGGTAGAATACGGCATGGAGGTTCCAGTCTCTGCCTCAGTACGGGTGCCCGGAAAAAACGATTCTCTTGAACTTATCTGGGAAGATGGTTCTTCTGTCCAGTTATTAGGAACAACTGTCATCCAGGTGGCCAATCTGCAAAAAGACGCTTCTTCCAAAAATCTTTTGAAACTCACCATTGGCAAACTCTTTGCCAAAATCCAGAAAAAGAAGGGAACTGTCTTTGAGGTAGAAACAGAAACCGCTGTTGCTTCCGTACGGGGCACTCGTTTTGGAGTAAGTTTTTTCCCGGGAAGTGGTGGATCTGTGGTCGTTTCTGAGGGAAGCGTTGAAGTAGTAGATCCAGCAAGAACACAAACTCCCCGGGTTGTAAACGCAGGACAAAAACTTGTTCTCCCGGCCATGGTTTCTCCTCTTCCCACGCCAGAACCAGCTCAATTAGAGGAAATCAAGAGTTTTGATGAGGAATATGTACCACCAACACAACCAGAACCAGCTCCTGCAAAAGAACCTGCCCAGGCACCAACCCCCAAACCACAAGAAGAAAAACCTGCTCCGAAGTCAGGGAGTGGTTTTTCCTTTGATTGGGCTGTAGGTGGAGAAAATATTGATGGTCAACTCTGGAACAAGATTATTCTCAGCCCTGTGATTCGGATAGGCAATTTTGGCGTGGGACTCTATATCCCTGTGTATTTCATTTCATTTGATGATCTGGGATATCCTTCCAGATGGTATAACGCCAAAGAATGGGATTTTGCTTCTTTTGAAGATAGTCTCCACGACCTTGCCCTCAAAATCCGTTTCCTGGAATACAAGAATAGCTGGCTTCTTTTCCGAATAGGCTCTCTCCCAAATATGACTCTTGGACATGGAATACTTGTCAATAACTATGCCAATGATCTCGAATTCCCTGCTGTGAGAAAAGTCGGTAGCCAGATCAAAGTAGACGCAAAGGTTGTTGGTTTTGAAGTACTTACAGGGAATGCTTTTGTGTGGGATGTCGCAGGGGCACGTTTCTTTGTGCGTCCTTTCTCAGGGAAACCCTTGATTGGAAAACTTGGCTTTGGTATTTCTGGATTTTATGACCGGCAACCGTTCGCTCTTTTCACCAACAATCAACTTGCCTTTGGCTATGCAGCTGATGTAGATCTGCCACTCTTTGAAGTAAGTGATGCTCTCTTTATGGTTCTCTACTCAGATATTGCCACCCTGGGATACCAGAACCAAATTCTCAATATGTCTACCAATGCCAAAGGCTTTGGGTGGGCTACTGGTTTTCAAGGAAGTCTTCTTATCATTGACTTCCGTGCAGAGTACCGCTATCTCCAAGATGGATTTATCATCAACTATGTGGATGCCTCTTATGATGTGAGCCGCTCCACCAAATATGAACAACTATTGTCTGACAATTCTCAAGACTACTCTGGATTCTTGCTTGAAGCTGGCAAAACCTTCAAAGGCCTTGGCTGGATCAAAATACAGTATGAACACCTTTTCCCCCTTGATGAAACCAATATCACTCTCAACATGAATAACCTTCATATGGAAGTGGGTATTGAAAAGGGTGTCATCAAATGGGGATATGGTTCATTAGCTTATGATAGAAAAAATTTCAATCTTGTCGATCTCTTCAATTCCTTCCCGGGAGATGGGAGTATCCTGAGTGCTTCTGTCTTCTATGCCATCTCTCCTGGAGCCTTCCTCGGCATCCAGTTCAAACGCTACTATGAAATGAACCCTCTCTCTGGAACTCTTACTGCTAAAGACACCTTTGGGGTTACCACTCAGATGGGATTTTAAAAAACCTCAAAAAAAAGCCGCCCGATGGCGGGCGGCTTTTTATTTTCTTCTTGGAGCTTACTTAAAAATATTGTAGAAAGCAGCCCTACCCGGATAAATAGCAAACTCCCCAAGATCCTCTTCAATCCGAATAAGCTGATTGTACTTGGCAATACGATCTGTTCTAGAAAGAGAGCCTGTCTTGATCTGACC
>JBKBIS010000252.1:0-2475 GCA_046294145.1 Brevinematales bacterium
TTGATCCTGGCCAAAAGACTATTCGTCATACTTATGAGAGTATGCGAGTAGAGTTTCCTGATAAACCAGCCATGGAGGGAATGGTATTGGGTGTAACTGGAGTCAATGGAATAGCCTGGATGGCTCTGGTTTTTCTTCTTCTGGGAGGGGTGTTGGTGGTGGTGCGTTATATGGTGGTTTCCTGGTCATGGTTTAAGAAAATTCAGACCTGGCCTTTTCTTAAATATGTGATTGTAGTTGTCTATCTGATAGGGGTATTGCTTCTTGTGATTCAAGGCGTGGTTGGTGTGAGGCTTTTTGTGCCAGAGCCTGCTGTGGTTGTAGAGAAGGCTTCTCTTCTGGATAGACCAGGGGAGAGTGCTCTTGTTTTGCAGGAGATGTCTGCAGGAACAGAAGGCTGGATACTCAAAAGAAAAGATGGATATGGTCTTTTTCGCTCTGAAGGGGGAGAAGAGGGCTGGATGTCGACAAATGTGT
The DNA here is from genome assembly GCA_046294145.1 of Brevinematales bacterium. Classification (GTDB taxonomy): domain Bacteria; phylum Spirochaetota; class Brevinematia; order Brevinematales; family Thermospiraceae; genus Thermospira. The sequence goes on from JBKBIS010000252.1 coordinate 478, forward strand.
GCTGGGGGGTGTGGCAATGAACTGGTGGCAGGATATCTTTTCTTCCGGGATTCTCCTTGTTATAGCGGTTCTTCTTGCCGGAATTGTGGGATGGTCTTTGTGGCTTGTTTTTTTCTCGCAGACCATAGAGAGAAAGGTCCAACGTTTGTACAGAAAAGGACAGTACCAGGAGTGTGTGAAGTTTATTACCGAACGGTTGGAAAAGGATGAACGAATTCATCAAAAGGAAAGACTTTTTCTTTTGTATTATCTGGCCAGGTCTTATGAGGCTATGGATCAGATACTGAATGCTATTCAATTTTATCAGGAAGCCAGTCGAGTGGCAGGATTGCGCCATCCTCTTTACGTGGATCTTCTTCTTGTCTTAGCCAGTCTCTACCAGCGTCAGGGGAATTACAGAGAAGCCCTTGCTTATGCTATGATGGTGCTTCAGCAGAAAGAGAACCATTCTCTTGGAGTTTTGAAAGCTGCCGAATGTCAGTATGCCCTTCATCATCCTCGAAGGGCGAAGGAACTTTTAGAGACGCTTCTTTCTCGAAGGCCGGGAATCCTTGAGGCGCGGTTTCTGTATGGAAAGATCCTCTATGAATATGGAAATTATATGCTCTCACTTAAACAATGGGAGCTTCTCATCAACCACCATTTTGAGGATGGTGTTGTGTGGTTTTATTATGGGCGTTGTCTTGAGAATACAAAGAAGTATTTTGAGGCTCTGAAGGCTTATGAGACATTTTTGAGGCAGTATGGAAGTAATTATCCACAAGAGAGATGGAAAACATGGATCTCTATCATTCAGATATGGATTAAAGTAAAAGATTACCATCGGGGAATTCAGTATGTTTCAGAGTATTTAGCCCTACCTGCTCCTGAGGAGGTGAAAAAGGAACTTCTCTACCTTTATGCCAATCTTCTCTGGAATACGGGGGAGGAATACCAGTCTCTGAAAAATATTGAGCGTATCTATATGATGGATCCTTCATTTAAGGATGTAAAAACTACCTATGAACTTTATAAAAGGCTTTTGCCTCATAGTTATCTGGGACAATATTTTACATCGAGACAGGATGTTTTTTTAAGTGTTTGTAAGAAAATTTTGGGCAGAACGGCTTTTCAGCAGATGGTTGTGAACCAGGACGTGGCTATTTATGGAAAAGGGAGTTTTTTTGTGGTGTTCTGGAGACATATAGAGGCTATTTCTCATAGTAAGCTTACGGATATTGCTGTGTTACTTTCCAGTTTTGAGACACTTCCTTCTAGTGTGGAATTGTATTCTTTGATGGGAGTAAGGGAGGATTCGGTTCTTCATGAACTTTTGAAGAAAAGTCATATGGTAGAAGGACAGGAGTTTATTCAAACTATGAGAAGTGTGGTACAGGAAAACTGAATTTGACAAAACTGAACAGGAATGGTATAATGAAGAAAGGCGATGATATGAAGTATCTGATTTCTTTTGTTATTTTTGTGGTGATGGGATGTGTGATCGGTGGATATGCTTTTTTTCTTGTATGGGTTCTCGAACAGACAGGTGTTTCCCGGCTTATAATCTTCTTTGTTTCGTTTATCTTTGCGGTGGTTTTGATAGCTTTGGTGGTGGCTTTTTTGACCAGAATGCGAGAAATTGGAAAGGAGGACAAAAATGATTATCGCAACTACTGATACGATCGAGGGGAAAAACCTTGAGACTCTTGGGCTTGTTCGTGGTTCTGTGGTATATTCCAAACATGTGGGGAAGGATATTGTCGCTGCTTTTAAAATGCTTTTAGGTGGAGAGGTTTTTTCTTATACAGAAATGCTCAATGAGGCTCGTGCTATTGCTACCAGACGAATGGTGGAAGATGCTGAAAGATTGGGTGCTGATGCGATTGTGGGGATGAGGTATGCCTCGTCTTCTGTGATGCAGGGAGCTGCTGAAATTGTAGCCTATGGTACAGCTGTAAGGTTTGTGTGAAGGTTTCATTTTTTAGGATGTGATTTCGTATTATAAGTGTTGTCTTAAAG
>JBKBIS010000253.1:0-2474 GCA_046294145.1 Brevinematales bacterium
TTTTTTATACTGTATCTTCCCATGGGTATCAAGATAGTAGGGGATCTGGATGTTTCTGGTATCTGTTGTTTTCTGGAAGAAAAAGGGAAGTACAAGGTCATAATAGGTTCTTCTCATACCAGTTGCCCATTGCCATGTCTCATCCTCGGTTTTGCCATAGAGAGTGAGATAAGTAGAGAGAATCCCGGTATTGAGCTTCCCGTGAAAGCCTGTAGGAGGGTCAATCTGTTTTGCCGACAGAAAACCTGAAAGTATTTGTCCATACTCAACGGGAGCCACACCCTTGTAGAGAATCATCTCTTCTATCATATCATCAATAAAAAGTGAATCTGGGATAATGCCGCGGTGAAAAAAGCTTTTCAAAAAGAGTCCGTCAAGATCTGCGGCTGTTTCAAAGCCTTCTCCTCCACGAACACGGAGTTTTGAACCTGTTGCTATATCGCTTGAGGAAGTGGATTCTACCCCGGGTGTTTTCTTAAGCGTATCTAACGGATCAGAAGTGAGAGACACAGTGGATTTTTGAATATCGATACGCTGTATGCTTGTTGTTGGTATGGCTCGTTGTCTCTCTGCGGTTACTTCAATTTCTCCGCCCGGGGCAGTGGGGAGAGGGGTGAGATAAACAGAAAGAGATGTTTCTTTTGTGGGGAAGAGAGAAATTTTCTCGTTGTAAAATCCTGCTATCTTTGTCTCTATGAATATTTTCGTAGGAGGGATATTTTCAAAGACAAAATATCCCTTTTCGTCGCTATAGGTAATCACAGGGGGCTCATTGGAAACGCTGAGCAGAATAGTTCCGTTTTTGATAGGAAGTAGGGTAAACCTGTGGAGAAGTCGACCTTCAATGGTGATACCCCACATAAGAAGAGGGAAAAGAACAAACCAGAAAGAGAATACGTGTTTCATGGATTTCTCCTTTTCTATAAATTAGGGAGGGATGGTAATAGTATAAAGAGAAGACACAAAGGGTACCACTTACTTCAGTCGAAAACGTAGGGTAAATTCCAAAACGACAGGCACAGGTTTTCCTCCGGCTCGTGCAGGAGAGAAACGTGTTTTGGAGAGACTTTTGAGAGTGGCTTCGGCCAAAAGTTTATCAGGGCTTTTGATTATCTCGAGATCCTCCACCTCACCTTGTTCGTTGATGTAGAGTTTCACCACTACAGCCCCCTCAATTCCAAGTCGTCGAGCTTCTTCAGGATAATCCGGGGAAATTCGAGACAGAGGTACAGGTAGATCGTCCACTAAATAAAATGGAAGGAATTCTTTTGAAGGGGGGGATGGGGTTTCTGTTATGTTTGTTTCTTCCTCTATAGGGGGTTTTTCTGAGGGAGTAATATCCCCTTCCTTTTTTTGGAGGATGGGAGCCGGCTGTTGTGGTTGAGGTTTGTATTCCTGAAAATCTATCACGGTGAGATATGAGAGATCAACATAGTTTTTCTTTCGCCAGGTGAGCCGCATGGAAAATCCGACTGCAACCACAAGATGGATGAGAAGAGAGAAAAGAATCCAGTATCGCATTCTCATAAATCCTCCCGACAGACAAAAGAAAGGCGGATAGGACGATTTTTGCGTAGTGTTTGCACTACTTCATCTATCTTTTCAAAGGCGAGGTTTTTGTCAGCGATAATCTGAATAATGGGTTTTCGGAAAAGAGCTGCATGTCTTTCGTGAAGAAATTGGATTTCTTCAAGTTTTTTTTCGTTTCCTTTGTAGTAAAGTCTTCCATCTTTGTCTATAAAAACTGTGAAGATTTCCTCCTGGGGGATCTGGAAGACCTTTTTTGCAACCGGGATTTCTATCTCGAGTTTTCGGTTCTGGTCAAGGGCTGTAGTCACGAGAAAGAACACAAGAAGGAGAAAGGCAATATCCCCCATGGCAATCACCGGGAGGGAAGGAGGAAGAGTAATAGGAGGTCTTTTCATGGGACTATCCTCAACGATATTTCTTTGCCACTGTCCTGCAAAAGGGAAAGTACACTCACTACCTCACCGTAGGTAAGCCCTTTCTCGACTTCTATAACGAGGTATCGTTGTGGAAGGAGCGTCAGGGCATCTGCCAGAGAGGTTTTGTCCACCACTTTGCCGGCTAAAACCAGACTATTTTTTCCTATACGGAGGGAGGTGATCTCCTGTTTATAAACTTCTTTGGGAAGGGATTCTTTCTTGGGATAAGCAAGAGGGACACCTGTTTTCACAGCAAAAGATGCGGTGATAAGAAAGAAAATAATCAAAAGGAAGGCAATATCTGACTGGCTAGCAGTAGGTATTTCCACTAAGACTCGTTTACCTTTCACTTTCATGTTCTACTATCCTCTCAATGAGATTTTCTCCTGCTTCCATAGTGATCTGGGTGAAACGCTCTAACTTTTGTGTGAAAAGGCTATAGAAAAAATTGATGGTAATAGAGTTAATGCAGTCTTTACCTTATTAGAAACAGATAAGGAAGAAATCGCAAATGTTTTTCTCAACATG
>JBKBIS010000254.1:0-2430 GCA_046294145.1 Brevinematales bacterium
TATGCCTCCCTTCGCTCTGCCGTCATATCAAGAATTTTTTGACAAGATCATGTATACTTTTATATACATAATCGCTTTTTTTATTATTCCTTTTTTTGCAATTTCAGTAAAATCAAAGAGTTAAAAAATAATTCATCTTGGCACGATTCTTGCTAATGTAAAAAAGAAGGAGTGTAGAGTATGTCAAGAAAACAACAAACCCTTAAATCGTCGGTTCGTCTTGAAGGTATTGGTCTTCATACAGGCGAAAAAAGTTCAATAGAAATTCACCCCGCTCCCGAAGATACGGGATTAGTATTTCTCACTCGTTATCAGGGAAAAGAAAGGGCTATCCCCTATACTATCGATTATATTACTGATACAAGAAATAATATCACTGTTTCCGATGGTGTAGTTTCCTACAAGACAGTTGAACATATGATGGGAGCTCTTTATGGTCTTGGGATTGATAATGCCATACTTGAATTTACCGGTCCAGAAATGCCTATCGCAGACGGAAGCGCTGCTCCGTTTGTCGAGGCTTTTTTGAAGGTAGGGATTCTCACTCAGAAGAGCGAGAAAAAAACGCTTCGTTTAGTGAAATCTCTCTGGGTTACGAAAGAAGACAAGTTTCTCGTCGGTTTGCCTTTCTACGCACTGAAAATCAACTATACTATTTCTTTCCCCAATTCTCCCATTGGCACACAGACTTTCCAGCTCAACATGACAGATGAAAATGCTTTTAGTTCTATTGCACAGGCAAGAACCTTTGGTTTCTTAGAGGATATCGACTACTATCAAAAGAATGGTCTTGTATTAGGAGGCGGTTTTGACAATGTTCATGTATACAGTCGAAAAGAAAACCGTTCTATAAACGGTGCCCGTTATGATGATGAGCCAGTTCGTCACAAGATACTTGACCTTTTAGGGGCTCTTGCTCTTCTTCCTTATGATATCGAGGGATTCCTTGTGTCCTACAAAGGTGGCCATACATTAGATGTGGATTTTGTCCGACTTCTCTCTGGCTATGCTGAGAAGCAAAGAGAAGAAGAAAAGGTCTTCACGGAAGGTTATTCCTACCAGATATCAGGTCTTCTTCACTTAGAGCCAAGAGTGGCTCATTTAGCATCTTAGAAATAACTACCTTCCCATATTCCTGGGGCGTATCCGAAAAGGGGTACGCCTTTTTATTGTCTCAAAAATTTCTGCTGACAAGATTCTATCTTCTGGATCAGAGAAAAAAAATATTCTCTTTGTTGGTGATTCTGGACAAACTCTCTATAGGATTCTTCTTTGCGACTAGCTTTTTCCATACGCCGGAGAAACATTTCTTCCTCCGGCGTAAAGGAAATTCCAAGATTTCGACACGTCTGAATCACACTATGATGAGGTATTTCACTAGTGACATAGAGAGCAAGGTCTTCTATCCACTGAAGCACAACCTCAGATAAAAGAAAAAACTTTTCCTCTTTGAGAAATACCTGCAGTATCGTGGGAATACCTTTTAGAGAAGCAAGAAACTGACGCTTTGCTTCTAGGCACCACTCTACGTTCATTTTTTCTTTTCCTCAAGATAAGACTTCCATCCTATGGTGGTTAGCTTAGCATCCTTGTCTAACACTTCTTTTTCCATTTGCTTTTTGTAATTTCGATAAGCCTCTCGGTATTCGGGATACTTGACGCCCAAAATGCTGAGTGCCAGCAAAGCTGCATTTTTTGCCTGGTTGATAGCCACAGTAGCCACTGGAATACCTCCTGGCATCTGAACCATAGAAAGCAGAGAATCTAACCCTTGAAGAGAGGAACTTTTAATGGGAACCCCTATAACAGGAAGTTCTGTCACAGCAGCCAAAACACCAGCAAGGTGAGCAGCACCCCCAGCAGCAGCAATCAAAACTTCCAAACCACGAGAAGAGGCATTCTTTGCATATTCAATAGCCTGGAAAGGAGTTCTGTGGGCAGAGAGGACATGTATTTCATACCCAACCCCAAAACTTTCAAGAGTTTTAGCCGCTTCAGAAAGAACCTCAAGGTCAGAATCACTACCCATAACAATACCGACAAAAGTACCTTCTTTCATGCATACCTCCTATGCTTTTATTTTAAAAGTCTAGATATCCAAGGAATACCAATAAAAGTTCCTATAGAAGCCCCTACCGAACTGGTAACAAAAACAAGCAAGATCTTGGTAATACGATTTTTCCAGAACCCCTTCATCGTAAGGATATCATTGGGTAAGTTTTCAAAGTCTTTCACCCTTGGTTTATGGAAAAAAGCCTCAATAAGGGCAAGAAACATCCCGGCACCTACAAAGGGATTAAGGGTAGTAAGGGGAGCAATAATCCAGCTTGAGAGAATAGTCACGGGATGGGCAAACGCCAGGGCACATCCCAAAGCTGCCATCGTTCCTGTGATAAGTATCCAATCTCTCACCATAGATAAAGCAACTCC
>JBKBIS010000255.1:0-2425 GCA_046294145.1 Brevinematales bacterium
CCGTCAGTTTGCAGCGGCAGTGGCAAGAGAAATGACCCAGCAGGCTATTAGAACATCAATTGAATTGGCCCAAGAAAAGGGAAGTTTTCCCCTCTTTGAAGAAAACAAAGAGGCTCTTATTCGAGTTGTTAGGTCATATTTTGATAGTGAGGGAGAGGGAAATGAGATAGCCTCAGCTATTCGTTTGCAGGGTATACGCAATAGCAATTGGACTACACTCGCTCCTACCGGAACTATCAGCCTTATTCTTGATTCTTATACGTATTCTCTTGAACCTCAGTTTGCTTTGGCTTATCACAAAAATCTCATTGATGGAGGAAAACTCACCTATGTGGATCCCGCTTTTCGTGAAGCGATTGGTGACAATCAGACCATCATAGAAAAAGTTGTAGAAAATGGAGGGAGTTGTCAGGGTGTTGAGGGTATTTCACCTGAAATCCAGAGAATTTTTGTGGTGGCACATGATATTCGTTACGAAGATCGGATCAAAATGCAGGCGGCCTTGCAGCGATATATTTCCAATAGTATTTCGTCTACTATCAATTTGCCTTCTTCCACCACAGTGAAGGAGATAGAAGAGATTTACCTGAAAGCCTGGGAGGCAGGTCTCAAGGGGATAACCATTTACCGGGATGGGTGTAAGTCTTTTCAGCCTATGACAACCACCAAAAAACAGATCCAGAAGCCTCTCCCGGTTGAGACTCGTTCTCGCTGGAAACGACCTAAGACACTCCGGGCAGAAATAGTCAAAACCAAGACAGGAAGTGGTACCCTATATACTTCCATAGGTCTGGATGAGAGAGGATGGCCAATAGAGATCTTCATTAATATTTCAAAACATGGTTCGGAGGTTTCTGCTTTCTCTGAAGCCCTGGGGCGTGTGATTTCTATAGCCCTGCAAAATGGAGTGAATCCCCTTGATCTGGCAGATACGTTGATCGGGATCACGGGGGATAGTACGGTCTGGGATAATGGAAAGGTGATAAAAAGTGTTCCCGACGCTATTGGGAAGATTCTTAAGGAATATGCTGATAGGATTTTGGTGAGAGCTCAGGAAAGGCTTCTCTTTGAGCCAGTCGTTTCTGAAGGAGAACCTACTCATAGTGAGGCTTCCTCTCAGGGAGGGACAGAAGAGTTGCCAGGGGCTATGGTGTGTCCTAAATGCGGAGAGAAAAGCCTTGTCAAGACAGAAGATTGTGTGAATTGTCTCTCTTGTGGTTATTCAAAGTGTGGATAGGGGGAGGTATGAAACGGTTGGTGGTAGATGCGCGTATGGTTAACATGTCTGGTATTGGGCGCTATATACGGTCCATTCTTCCTTTTCTCAGGGATATGCCTCTTGTAGAGGTGGTTCTTATGGGGCGTCCGGAGGAACTTCTGGCCTATAGTGAGAATGTAGTGCCTCTCCAAAGTCGTATTTACCATCCTGCCGAGCAACTGGAATTGAAAAAAAAGATACCTTCTTGTGATCTTTTCTGGAGTCCTCACTTCAATGTTCCAGTGAGAAAAATTCCAGCCAGGAAGCGGGTGGTCACTATTCATGATGTATTTCATCTTTCGGATATAGCACCTTACAACAGGTTCGAGAGGGCATATGCTCGTTATCTTCTTCGTCAGGCGCTTAAACGCTCCGATGCGGTGATTACAGTTTCTGATTTCACTCGGGATGAGATAGAGTTTTATCTTCATCCATCATCCAGGCAAAAGGCAAAGATACAGACTATTCATCACTATACGGATATTGATCCTGATAAGGTTTCTCTTGAGGAAAGTCAAAAGATTCTCAATACCTATGGGATTCGAAAGCCTTTTTTTCTTTATGTAGGTAATATCAAGCCACATAAAAATATTCTTGGACTTTTGAAGGCTTTTTCGCTTGTGAGTCGACTTCATCATGAGGTTTGTTTGGTGATTGTTGGAAATAAAGATCACTTTTACAAGGGAGTTCCTGAGTTAGAGGATATTGTTCAACGTAGTCATGCCTCTTCGAGAATTTTTTTCACTGGTCAGGTGGGTGATAGAGAACTTGTGGCTCTCTATAAACGGGCTATAGCGTTGGTACTTCCTTCTTTCTATGAAGGGTTTGGTCTTCCTCCCCTTGAGGCTATGGCCTGTGGTTGTCCGGTTATAGTTTCTTATATTCCCGTTTTCTGGGAGGTGTGTGAGGAGGCGGCGTATTATGTCAATCCTTATTCTCCTGAGGATATGGCGGAAAAGATGTTTTCTCTTCTCTGCCATGCGGAGTTGAGGGAGAGGTATCGGAAGAGAGGGTTTGAAAGGATTCGTCATTTTACCAGAGAAAAAACCGTGAGTGCTCATCTTTCTTTGTTTACTTCTCTACTGAAGGATTGAGTCGGGGGCTTTTCTTTTCAATACGAATAAAGAAAGGAAACTATTGATCTTGTGCTTTTTTCTCCGTAAGGGG
>JBKBIS010000256.1:0-2382 GCA_046294145.1 Brevinematales bacterium
GGAAAATGAAGCTCAGTAATCTTCCCGGGAACAGGCATAAAATTCATATAAGGATCCTCTGCATTGATACGGCACTCAATAGCATGACCATTCACCCTGAGATCATCCTGGCTGAATGAAAGCTTTTCACCCATGGCTACAAGAATCTGTTCCTTGATGAGATCAACACCGGTAATCAACTCAGTGACAGGATGTTCAACCTGAATACGAGCATTAACCTCCATAAAATAAAATTGCTGACTTTCTTCATCAAAGAGAAACTCCATCGTACCAGCACCAGAGTATCCCGCATAAAGCGCCCCACGACAAGCAGCCTCACCCATCTTTCTCCGGATCTCAGGAGAAAGAGCAGGGCTTGGTGCCTCTTCGATAAGTTTTTGATGACGCCGCTGAATGGAACAGTCTCTCTCAAAAAGATAAACTGCATTTCCATGCTTATCTGCAATAAACTGAATCTCAATATGACGGGGATTTTGAAGATACTTTTCTACATAAACATCCGGATTGCCAAAAGCTGTTTGGGCTTCAGCCTGAGCAATAGGAAGAATACTGGAAAGTTCATCATCAGACCAGGCCACTCTCATTCCCTTTCCTCCACCCCCCGCGGTAGCCTTAACTATCACGGGATAACCCACCTCATGAGCAAACTTCATAGCCTCAGACACATCCTTGATAATACCAGTTCCCGGAGTAATAGGAACTCCAACCTCACTCATGGTTTTTCTTGCAGAAGCTTTGTCCCCAAGAAGTTCTATAGCCTCTGGAGTTGGTCCAATAAAGGTAATATTGTGATCACGGCAGATTCGAGAAAACTTGGCATTCTCCGAAAGAAATCCATACCCTGGATGAACCGCATCTGCACCTGTAATCTCTGCTGCACTTATGATAGCCGGAATATGAAGATAAGAATCCTTGGAAGGAGCCGGACCGATACACACATCCTGGTCAGCCAATCTGGTGTGAAGGCTATCCTTATCTGCCTCAGAATGAACAGCCACGGTTTTGATACCCAACTCTTTCGCAGCTCGAATCACACGAACAGCAATCTCACCTCTATTGGTTACCAATATTTTCTTTATCATCGCTTCCTCCTTTTATATCTCAAGCCGAAAAAGGGGCTGGCCATACTCTACCGGCTGACCCTCTTCCACCAGAATCTCCTTCACCTTCCCATCATATTCACAAACCACATCTTGAAGATGACCAAGAACACGAACATGCGCAATCACATCTCCCTTTTTCACCGTATCACGAAGTTTGACATAGGCTTCCTTGGTCTTGGGATTCAAACGGGTAAACACCCCCACCCATCTGGAAGTCACATCCCGGATAGGGGGTTCAGAAGAGACAGACTTGGTCTCTGAAGAGGATGGAAAAACCTCCATTTTTGGAGGAACCCCAGCTACTGAAAAAGCCTCCTGTTTCTTTGACTGGCCAACCACCATTCGCACTTTCAGTTCACCATTTTGAAACTCTATCTCACCTACATCAGCCTCTTCAAAAAGAGTATACAACTCTTTCAATTCTTTTACAGAAAACATACTCACACCTCCTAGTTCTCTCTACTTCACTCGCTCAATATAACGATCATCCCGTGTATCTACACGAATCTTCTCACCAACCTGCACAAAAAGAGGCACCTGCACCACAGCACCCGTTTCAAGAGTAGCCGGCTTTGAACCACCACTCACCGTATCCCCACGTAAACCCGGATCTGTCTCCACAATCTCCAATTCCACAAACATAGGGGGTTCTACGGCAATCACCTGTCCATCATAAAAAGAAAGATTACATATCATCTCGTTTTTAAGATACTTGGCTGCCTCGTCTACAATCTCCTCAGAAACATGAAACTGCTCATAGTTCTCCGTATCCATAAAGACATACTCTTGTCCTTCCTTGTACAGAAGTTGGGCAGGTCTGGTTTCAACCATCACATCCTCTAAATCTTCTCCTGCACGAAAGGTTTTTTCCACAACAGCATCACGAAGAAGATTTTTGAGTTTGGTGCGCACAACTGCCCCACCCTTTCCAGGTTTGTGATGCTGAAACCATATCACTTTGTAAAGTTCCCCATCAATTTTGATAACTGTCCCTTTACGAAGGTCATTTGATGATATCATATATCTTCCTCCATCTACTACACATCATACTCAACCTTAGTCAGTATCTCTCCCCCGTTTTTCCGTACTACAACCATATCCTCAAGTCGAATACCAAAACCCTCATCAGGAAGATAAATACCAGGCTCCACGGTAAATACCATACCTTCTTGAAGTACCTCCTGAGAGCCAAAACGAAGATAGGGATCTTCGTGGATCTCCACTCCCACTCCATGTCCCGTAGAGTGCCAGAAATTCGATGCATAGCCCGCCTTTTCAA
>JBKBIS010000257.1:0-2377 GCA_046294145.1 Brevinematales bacterium
GATATAATGCCACTTCCACCAGCCAGGATGTTTATGCTGTTCCTGGCAACCAGATTCATATATTATTTTACTACTCTTTTACAGGAAGTCAAATCTTTTTCTTTCCTACCCACATAACTTTCCAAACCTTAGCACCAGTCTTTTTGACATTGAGTTGGTGACAGAATCCCTTATCCATCAAGTCTTTACGCCAATCTTTGAGGGTATTCCAATCATAGAAGGTGTATTCAGTTTTAGTGAATTTGAATCCATCCTTTTCATAGATGTCGATTACTTCAGATTCCCACTTAGGATTATCATTTGAGTCGATTGAAGTCATGTTGTAAGTCCTTTATGCGTTTGATTATATCTCAAGGTTCAGTTAGTCAAGACTGATTCGTTCAATTCGCTTATTCTGTGATTCAATGACATTTTCTGGCACCCGACGATTAATAGCACGCTGGGAGTTGTACATTTTCGCAACACTGTCTGAACAAGAAACTGATATAACTCGAATCTCATACCCATACTTTTTAGCGAGTTGGATATAGGGCGCTGCTTCCTTCTTAGTGGTATTGGTATTGTCCACGATGATAACATTGACATCATGCTCCATCATTTCAGCAACATAATTCTGATTCCAAGCATGAGCCTCACCCAACTTGTTCCGATCAAACTCATACTTGACACCATCACTATTGATATACCAGAAGTTATCAGTGGACGCAATTTGACACTCAATCTTCCGAAGTTCATAAACGGCTTGGAGTGCTTCAGCAACGAAACTCTTACCAGAAGCACTTGAACCCTGCATGAGAATGAGAGTGTTGTTCACTTGGTTTCCTTTTCAATCTTAGTTGGAGTGATGAAATGAAATGACTTCTCACCAGTTTTAGGATCAATACGCCATTCAGCAACACCAGCTTCGATTGACTCCTTTTGATGACCTTCTGTTCCAGCAGCCCAGCCAACCATAAACGAACCATCTAAGAAAACAATAATCATGATAAAAAATACAATGTCAACGGCGGTGTCACGTTCCATGTTCGTCTCATTGTGTGGTTGATTATATCTCTTGTTTTTAGGAAGTCAAATGAAAGGAATCGGATTGTCTTGAACGATGGGTCGGATTTTCATTAGAGTCTTGATAGCAGCATCATTACGCAGATCAACAGCACCATTGGCATCAGCATCAGCAGCATAGTCAACCATAGCCTTCAACAGCACCCGAACCATTGATGCCTGGAGGGTACGATGCCGGATGCGAAAACCATACTTCAATCCCTCAACAACATCCTTCTCACTTCCCATAACATTGACGAGATTGAAGAGATTTTCGATAAGAGAGGTTGCCTTGGTCAGAATAGGAGAGGGAAGGTCATCATAGTACATGTTCGTCTCCTTGATGGGCTTGATTATATGGCATATTTCTGTTTGTCAACGACGTAGAACAGAGTAAACCGTATATATGCCCCCCCCAATATGTTTACTTCTAATATCGCAAAGACAGCCTTGAATCATAACCCAGCCATCAGTTGCCAGTAAAGTTTCTTTTAGGCATTTTCTATCCATTGTAGTTTGGTTTCCAATTCTATCATAAAAGAAAGGAGGAAGATGATTTTTCCAAGTAATAGTCTTCATAATATCTCCTTGATGGGCTTGATTATATGGCTATTTGGAGAGAGTCAACAACATCTTTTCTACTTGACTTCCAGTTGTTTCATAGTATAGGAACAAACTGTAAAAAATAAACCTAACCCCTTTTGAGAGTTAGGTTTATATTGGAGTCAGAGGATCAAGCGAACAGTACTGATAAAACACGCTTGCCGTTCTCGCTTTTTACCTTCAAGACATTTCACTGCATGAAGATATGTCAGTTTCGAAGTTTTATCGTGACTCCAAGGTTTTACAGGCCGTTGCGGTAGATGTCAAGCAGCTTCCGAGCCGAGCAAGCCCAATTGTTAGCCTCACCCGTAGTATCATTCCGACCATGACACTTGCGAAACAGAATGGGAAGATGCGAACCACACGAAATCTGAACGAAGAGGTTATCAGTAAAAAGACAAATCTCACCACTGATAGCATCACCAGCAGAATTTGACCTAACCTCGAACTTATCATCCTCAAGATGTAAAACCTTGGTAGCAAACAACTTGAGGAATGTCTTTGACTTGGCGTGTAGTTCCTTCTTGGCAAAATAGTCTGGAGCCTGCTTGTTATAATCGGTAATAGCAGCATCTACCCGATTAGCATACATATTGAGGGTATTGGCATCCAGATCAACTTCACCCGTCTCATCAGTTTGGACAGTTGAAATCGGAATCTGCTTATCACTAAAGGTATAGACATTTCCCTCCTGCTTGACTGCTTCCCTTACGGTCACAGTTTCAACAGGGGG
>JBKBIS010000258.1:0-2347 GCA_046294145.1 Brevinematales bacterium
CCACCGCGAGCTGGTCGGCGGTTTTCATATTGGTGGCTTTTTATCAGATGCCGGGGTGGCTGATTCTATCCTGGATTGGTGTGATTGCGATGGCTGTTTTTTCTTTTGGAGTTCAGCGAGAGTTTGTGGCTGGCCTGGAAGCCAAGGTGGAAAACCTTGACAAGGAAAAAGATATTATTATTCAGCTCATGCGAGACATCAGTGCGGTGGTAGGTTCTGGAGAGCTGGAACTGGATGTGGTGATCAAGCGTATTGTGGATGCAGCTGTGAGGGGTACCAATGCTCGTGGAGGGGCTATTCTCTTGAAAGATCCAGTAACCAACAGGTTGCAGGTGAAGTATGTGAGTGGTGTGTATCCCCCCACCAAACCGTTTAAGGTTGGGGATGGTATGGCCGTCACAGAATCCGTGCTGGTAGAAAAGTTTAAACTGGAACGCATAGCGGTAGGGGAGGGTCTCTTGGGCCAGGTGCTTGAAGAGGGAGAGCCTATTTATATTCCGGATGCGGTTCGCTCTAGCCGCTATGTGCAGCCTGTGCCTGACTATCTCATGGTGACATCTTTTATTGCGGTTCCCCTCAAGGCGAGAGAGAATGTCTTTGGAGTACTGAGTGTTATTGATGACACAAGGTCTTTTCTTGCTAATGATCTGAGTCTTGTGGAAACTCTGGCAGAACAGGCTGCTATAAACATCCAACAGATTCAGATGTACCAGGAAGTTCTTGAGAAGAAACAGGCAGAGAAAGAGATAGGTGTGGCTGGCGAGATTCAGAGTTCTCTCATTCCTCATAGTTTTCCTGATACGGATAGATATGAACTCTATGGGTTTTCTATCCCGGCTAAGGGAGTGGGTGGAGATTATTATGATTATATTGATTTTGGCAATAATAAGATTGCTCTTACCATGTTTGATGTGTCGGGAAAAGGTGTGCCAGCTGCTCTTATAATGGTGATGATTCGAAGTATTCTCAGGACTATCGCTTCTCTGGATGCAGAGACGAAGCATATTCTTGAACGCCTCAATAATACCATTGCTCAGGAAATTGTTGAGGATAGGTATGCAACGGGGTTTTATCTTCTCTATGATGCGGAAAAGGGTCTCATGAACTATACGAATGCTGGCCATGGTCCTCTTGTGTTGTATCGGGCTGCGGAGGATACTTTCCACTTTTTAGATACTGAAGGGATGCCGGTGGGTATTATGCCAGAAGTGACGTATGGTCAGGATTTTACTACTCTTGAGAGTGGTGATATTGCTTTGCTTTATACTGATGGTATTACAGAAGCCATGAATCTTCAGCATGAAGAGTTTGGTATGGAGCGGCTGCAGAATGTGATTCGTACCTATAAGCGGGAATCAGCTCGTGAAATTGCTAACAAGATTCTGGAAGAGGTGAACCGCTTTGTGGGGAATGCTCCTCAGCATGATGATGAAACCCTCTTGATTTTGAAAGCAAAATAGGATATAATATAAGAGAGAAAAATTGGAGGAGGCCGGTATGGAGATAAACCGCAGAGAAACAGGGGATGTGGTTATTTTTGACATCAAGGGTGAGATTGACCTGTACAATGCTCCTGAGATCAAGGAGAAAATTAAGGATGAGATCAATAAGGGCAAGGTCAATATCATCATCAATTTAGACAAGGTGAGTTACATTGATAGTTCTGGTATTGGTGTGCTTATATCTAGTTTGTCTAACTTGAAGAAAGTAGGGGGCGCTATGAAACTCATCAATGTCTATGCCTCTGTACGAAAAGTGTTTGAGCTTACCAAACTTACGAGCTTTTTTGAAATCTACGACAGCGAAGCAGATGCCCTTGCCGCTTTTAAGTAAGCGGACAATTTTTTCTGGATTGACACTTTCTGTGAT
Organism: Brevinematales bacterium; assembly: GCA_046294145.1. GTDB lineage: Bacteria > Spirochaetota > Brevinematia > Brevinematales > Thermospiraceae > Thermospira. Next base: position 1,870 of record JBKBIS010000258.1, read on the forward strand.
GGGAAAAAGGCATGGACTCTTCCGTGCCTTTTTGTGTTATAAACTAAGAGGAAAGAAATGGGAGATCTTTTTAAGGGAAGGGGAGTGGCTATTATCGGGGGGGGGATTCTTCAGCTTCCCGTTATCTATCGTGCAAAAGAGCTGGGTGCCTATGTGGTAGTAGTGGATCGAAATCCTGAGGCCCCCGGTGTCAAGGAAGCGAGTGCTTATGTACCGGCCAGTACACTTGATGCGGAAGTGGTAGCAGAAGCCCTTGTCCAGGTTAGTCGGGAAAAACACCCTCTTCATGCCGTGCTTACCGTGGGGACGGATGCTTCTTATACGGTGGCCTTGAGTGCCCAGAGGCTTAGAGTGCCTGGAATCGATCCTGAAGTGGCTCGTCGGGCAACGGATAAGCACCTCATGCGTCAGACTCTTCGGCAGGCTCGTGTGCCTGTTCCTGATTTTGAGATGGTAGAGAGTTATTCAAGAGCCCTTG
>JBKBIS010000259.1:0-2345 GCA_046294145.1 Brevinematales bacterium
GGGAGAGAAGGTGCGGACCTTTCCTATATCAGATTGGTACGATTGTGGAGAAAAAGAGGCACTTCTGGAAACCAATGAGCATCTTTTGCGTTTATCTAATCTTCAGGTAAGGGTGCCGGGTTCGATTATCATTCCCCCTGTGTATATTCATGAAAGTGTAGAGGTGAAAAACTCTATCATCGGCCCAAATGTTTCTATCTCTGAAGGGTGTGTTATTCGGAATGCTATCATTTCTCATTCTATTATTGGATCTGATGCGACAGTGGAAAATGCTATTCTCACCCGTTCTCTCATTGGAGACAATGCCTATCTTTGTGAAGCACCCAGAGAAATGAACATAGGCCCGGATTCGGAGATTGCTTCGTCGAGGTAGATATGGGAAATATTCGTCTTTATACTATTGTTTTTGGATTTTTATTTCTCTTTCGCCTTTTTGCGCTGGGGCCATGGATAGAGGAACCGCTCTTTACCCCGTTTCAGCTTTACTTTTACCATTGTGTCACAGGACAAAGCCTTGTCTATCCTCTTGAAAAAGATCAAAGTCTTTCTCTCACTCAACAAGTATTCTGGTATCGTCTTCTCATATGGATAAAAGAAATTCTCATCGATGGAATCACTTTCATAGGAATGATAGGACTCATAGCCAAAAAAGAATTCCTGGGAAAATTTTTCTGGAGAATGTGGTTTTTCCTTTGCTTTGGATGGCAAATAGCTATTGCCTTCTGGCTCAGTTCAGACATAAAGGGTGTTTTGACAGGGCTTTTGCTTTCAGGTGCCGCTCCTTACCTTCTCTGGATATATGGATGGCAACGACAATGGCTTCAGAAAAGATACGAATAAAAGCTGCCTTAACTATTGCTGGTTCAGACCCATCTGGTGGGGCAGGCATTCAGGCTGATCTCAAAACCTTTGCCACGATAGGAGTGTATGGAGCGGCGGTGATTACAGCTTTGACCGCTCAGAATACCATGGGGGTCTATGGAAGTGTGCTTGTGGATCCGGATTTTGTGAGACTTCAGATTCGGATGGTACTTGAGGATATTCCCATTCGTTTTATCAAAACGGGAATGTTAGGTAGTTCTGCACTTGTTGAGGTGGTAGCGGAAAGTCTTCCCCAGAAATGCGTTCTTGTGTGTGATCCGGTAATGTATGCTAAATCAGGCTATCCTCTTCTTGAAAAAAAAGCCATTGAGACTCTCAAAAGTGTTCTCTTCCCGAAAGCCACCATTATGACACCTAATTATCCAGAACTTGCTGAACTTCTTGGTGATAGTTTTCATCCTGACAAACCATTTGAAAATGGAAAAATGCTTCTTGTCCTTTATCCCTCTCTTCAAGCAGTGGTGGTCAAAGGTGGTCATCGGGAAGCAAAAAATGGTATGGTAGAGGATATTATTGTTTACCGAGAAGAGAAAAATATCTTGACAAAAACTATTTATCATCCTTATATTTCTACCAATAGTACCCATGGAACAGGATGTACCCTTGCTTCAGCGATTACTGCTTATTTGGCAAAGGGAGAAGACATGATAAGTGCAATAACAAAAGCTACAGAGTATGTTAGTTTTCTGATTGATAAAACGAGAGAAGAGACCTATGGCCATGGTCATGGGCCTCTTCCTCATCACCGTTTTAAGGAGAGTCTATGACCCAGCTTGAGTATGCAAAAAAGAATCTGATTACTCCTGAGATGATAGAGGTGGCAAAGCAGGAAGAGCTTTCTCCGGAAGAGGTGAAGGACCTTGTTCTCAAGGGGGAGGTGGTGATTCTCAAGAATAACAGACGAAAAACGCGGCCTCTTGGGGTGGGTAACAGGATGCGCACCAAGGTTAATGCCAACATAGGAAGCTCTCCTGAAAAGATGAATTTAGACTGGGAACTGGAGAAACTTTCGGTATGTGAAAAACATGGTGCCGATACAGTGATGGATCTCAGCCTTGGGGTTATTCTGAACCATGTTCGTCAGGAGATTCTCAAGCGCACACAACTTCCTGTAGGTACCGTTCCTCTCTATCAGGTGGGGTTTGAATTGTCGAGAAAGTCACAGCGACTTGAGAACATGACTATTGAGCATTTTCTTGATGTGCTTCGGCAGCAAGGAGAGGAGGGGGTTGATTTTGTTACTATCCATGCGGGTGTGACACAGAAGGCATGGCACTATATTAAAGGGAAGAGTCGTATTCTGGATGTGGTCAGTCGAGGTGGGGCTATGATCTGTGCCTGGATGGAGAAAAATGGTCTGGAAAATCCTCTCTATAACCACTTTGATCGTATTCTTGAGGTGTGTCGGGAATACGATATGACTATCAGTTTAGGGGATGGAATGCGTCCAGGAGCCACGGCTG
>JBKBIS010000025.1:0-11983 GCA_046294145.1 Brevinematales bacterium
TATCCAGGTAAACCTTCCATTCCTGATTTTCAAGATTCACATCAATACCAAGATTTTTCTTCCACATCTGCTGGATGGCTTCAGCAATCTTTTTATGTCCCTCAGAGGTGTTGTAAAGGATAGTCAAAGTAGGGAAACCTTTTCCATCAGGATAGCCAGCTTCAGCCAGAAGTTTTCTGGCTTTCTCTACATTTTCCTTTTCACCTACAAAGGGAGTATAACCAGCCAATGAAGGCACAAAATTATAAGCAGGCTGTTGACCGGCCTTCAGAATATTGTCAATAATATATTTACGGTCAATAGAAAGATAAAGCGCACGACGCACACGAGGATCCTTGAGAACTGGATCTGTTACATTGAAACGATAAAAGTACACAGCAAGCTGAGGAGCCACTTTGGTATCAGGATGCCTGAGCATCTCATCCACCCTATCTGTAGGCACCGTAGGAAGCCAATCCAGTTCATTGTTGAGGTATTTTTCAAGAGCCGTATTGTTGTCCTCAATAGCATAGAATTCAATCTGGTTGAGTTTCACCTTGTCCTTATCCCAGTAGGTATCGTTTTTGACAAAAACAATTTTCTGATTTGGTGTCCATTCCTTGATCTTGAAAGGTCCATTGACTACCAGATTTTCTGGCAAGATCCATTTATCACCAACCTTGTTAATAACATGAAGAGGAACAGGCATATAGGTAGGAAAAGCCGTAAGCTGCAAGAAATAGGGGGTTGGATTTTCAAGTGTTACTTCCAGTGTGCGATCATCAATAACTTTGATACCAACATCCTCCGCTCTGGCTTTGCCAGCATTGTAGGCCTCTCCATTCTTGATCACATAAAGCTGATAGGCATATTCAGCGGCCGTTTCAGGAGCAAGGGCACGAAGCCACGAATCCTTGAAGGTCTGAGCTGTGATAGGAGTCCCATCAGACCACACAACCTGAGAACGAAGCTTGAAAGTCCAGACCTTGCCATCAGCAGAAACTGTCCAGCTTTCAGCCACACCCGGAACCGGCTCCAGTGTCTTTGGATCATACACTGTGAGTCCTTCAAAAATCTGAACCGCAATCATAAATTCGGGATGCCCCGTCATAATAGCAGGGTCAATGGTCTGCGGTTCTGTCCCATTGTTATACCTGAAAACATCTGTTTGTGCCTTTGGCCCACATCCGGCCAGAAACACAAATCCCAAAAGAACTACCACCAAAAACCTTTTCATATATTTTCCTCCTTAAGGATTATGTACACATTGAAGTGCACCCCTTTCTTTCTCCCCATGTATATATTTTAAAGAAAAAATATCTTCTGTCAAGCTATATACTTTTCTTTTTTCTTTTATATAAAAAAACATCGGGAGATAACATGACTTATAAACCCCATCCATACAGACTATTCCCAACACATAAAACAGAAGGACAACTCCACAAATCTCTCACAAACAAGAGGGAGTCACCGAGCGGTGACTCCCTACCACACGACTCACTCATCAGAAGAAAATGACTTCTGGCGCTTCTGATGAGGCATAAACTTGACATCCTGAGCCAGAATAATCACCCGGCTTTTTGTCTGACCGGTCTCATCCTTCCAGCGACTCTGACGGAGCTTTCCAGAAACAATAATCTTGCGCCCTCTCTTGAGATAGGAGGCACAAACTTCAGCAATTCTTCCCCAGGCAGTTACTTCAAAGTAACTCGTTTCCTCATGATCGCTCTCTTGCCTGGAAAAACCCGTATGAGCAATAGCAAACCGGGTATAGGCTGCACCAGCAGGCGTATACCGAAGTTCAGGCTCTCTCACAACACCACCTTCCACAATCACCACATTCACCGACCTGGACATATCTTCCTCCTTTTTTTGAGTTTTCATATATATTATCGAATTTTTTTTGTTAAATTTGTCCATTTTTGTTAGAAAAACATTAAAAATAGGCGTTTTTAAAAAAATTTTTTTAAAATCCTTCCAGAAGGTAAAAAAGAGCTTTTATAAACGAAGAAAAACACTTCTTCTCCCCTACATTCATTTGCAAGAATTCCTCGTCAATGATATACTAAGTTATCCTCTATTCAAGGAGGTTATCATGAAAATCCAGAGTCCAGCCTTCCATGATGGAGGCATTATTCCATCTACCTATACCTGTGATGGGAGAGATATCTCCCCTGAACTTGTATGGCAAGACATCCCCTCTCACACAAAAAGCCTGGTACTTCTTTGTGAAGACCCTGACGCTCCTATGGGACTTTTTGTTCACTGGGTTGTTTTCAATATACCTCCATCTACTTCAGGTCTTCCACAGGGAATCTCCAGTGCTGAACTCACCCGTCTCTCAGCAAAGCAGGGAAAAACAGATTTCGGTCGAATTGGATACGGTGGTCCCTGTCCCCCTTCTGGCACCCACCGCTACTTCTTCAAACTCTATGCTCTTGATACCCTTCTCTCTCTTCCTGAAGGAAGTACACGAAAAGATGTCCTCAAAGCCATGGAAGGACACGTCCTTTCATCTGCCGAACTAATAGGAAAATACCACCGACAAAAATAAAAACCAGCCTGTCAACCGACCATTATAGCTTTCCCTCTGAATACTTTCCCATTCAAAAACTAGAGGGACACTTTTTTGCAAGGAGAACTCATATGAAATATGTCCTTATCACAGGCGTTTCCAGAGGACTGGGAAAAGCCCTGGCCAAAGCCTTTTTGTACGCTTCCTATGGAGTTATTGGTATTTCCCGAACATGCGACCCGGAACTCGAAGAAGAAGCAAAGAAAAACAGAAAACCCTTTACTTTTCTCCCGTGGGACCTCACGAAAATAGAGCATCTTGAAGATCTCGTCTCTCAGATTCTGTCTATTCTACCCAGAGATTGTGAAGAACTGGTGTTTATCCACAATGCGGGCGAAATGCAACCTGTTACGGAAATAAAAAATCTCACCGCCTCAGATATCCTCCACAACTTTCTTCTCAATACCATTTCTCCTATTACCCTCACCTCTGCCTTTGTGCGAAAATTTCCCCCAACTTCTCTCCCTCTCCAGATGATATTCATCTCCAGTCGATCCGTCATTGCCCCTCGTAAACTCTGGGCTGTCTATGGGGCAGCCAAGGCTAGTATCGATCATTTTGCCAGATCTTTAGCCTTAGAATACAGGAAAAAGAAAACCTTTCACGTCTTAGTTATTCATCCGCCTGCCATGGATACCGAAATGAGGAAACAATACCTGAAGAAACGCTCATGGTTTTTCTGGCTATGGGATTGGATTTCCATTCATATTCTTCGTCAAAAAAAGGTGTACCCCCCCGACCTTGTCGCCTGGAAGATCCTTTATCTCATCGAAAAGAAGTCTCTTCCCTCAGGCACTGTCTGGAAATGGGAATAATTACTCCCCAAAAAGCCCCTCTAACTTTCTATGAAAATCCTCTTCTTGTTTGGCCCAGAAAAGTTCGTAGCGATGAATCTCCCCTCTGATAGCCTCATAATCATAGGTAAGCGGCGAACCAGGAGAGACACGCTTTTCTATGGTTTCACGAATACGGTCCTCGTTAACCTGAAGTGTTTCTATATCCCTGGCTGCCTTTCTATAGGCATCCCGAAAAGGCACACCTGCCTTTACCGCATCAAAGACCAGATCCGTGGCAAAAATACCCCTGGAAAGAACCCGTCGTATATTCTCCTCATTGAAACGAATATTTTCAAGCACAATAGCAAGCACCTCAAGGGTCTGCTGCACAATATCAAAACTTCGCATAAGAGGCTCTTTTGTTTCCTGCATATCCCGATTATAGCCAGAAAGAAGTCCAGTACTTATGCTCTTAACTTGATGACTGTATCCCTGAACAACTGAAGCCCTTGCCCGCACCAGTTCCATAACATCAAGATTCCTTTTCTGAGGCATCAAAGAACTACCTGTGGTAATCGCATAACTTGTCTCAATGAAAAGCAGTTCATCCATATTCCATGTCAACAGATCGGCTGCCAAACGAGATCCATCGTGCATCCAGTTCCAGAGGGCATCAAGTATCATGGCTTCCATCTTGCCGCGAGAATTCTGAACAGCAAGAGGGCTATACTGAAGACGTCCAAATCCCAAAAGACGACTCGTCATATCTCTATCAAGGGGGAGAGGAACCCCAAAACCACTTCCCGTACCCAGAGGATTCGCATCAATCAGTTTGTAGACAGATTCCAGATGGGATAAATTCTCCATCCCCATCTCAATAAACCCTGCCATCCAGAATCCAACCGTCATAAGCATAGCCTGTTTAGTATGAGTATAGCCAGGGAGAATAGTAGAATAATGAGTTTTCCCCAGATCTGCCATTACACGAAGCAGTTTTACTGCCCGACGAGCCACAGCTATTATCTGATCCTTTTCATACAGACGGAGAACAACCATCACCTGATCGTTTCGACTTCGGCCTGTATGAAGCTTTTTCCCCACATCTTTAAGAATTTCTGTGAGTTGATTTTCCAGTTTAGAATGCACATCCTCATCCGCCACCGAAAGAGAAATCGTTCTTCCATGAGATCGAAAAAGATGAGTGATAGCTCGCCTGATATCTTCATATTCCTTTTCACTCAGAATGCCAATAGAAGAAAGCATAGCCGCATGGGCAAGACTTGCTGCCATCTCATAGAAATACAACCTCCCATCCAGAAGATAATCCTGCCCCACCTCATAGGATTCTATCACGGGATGGAGCTTTTCCCCACCCTTTTCCCATACCTTAGCCATGGATTTCTCCTTTTTTATATCTTCCACTGAGTCTGTACTTTTACATCAAAAATAACAAGCACAAAAAAGATCACATTGAGAATAGTCCAGAGCGGGAGATAGAAAAGATAAAAAATCACAAACTCCCACCAGACAAACCGCATACAAAAATGCCTCGCCACCAATCCATAACTGAGAATCGTAATCAAAAAAGACACAAGAAAAGGAATATAGTTACCACCTAAAAGAAAACTGTACTGAATAAAGTTAAACAGAATAGCTGACGTCAAACTCCATGCATGACTCACCAAAAAGACAAGAGAAGAAAGAATACCAAGCCTCAAGACACGAAGAAGAAAATAAGAAAGAACATACGCTACCATTGGCAAAAGAAAAACCCCAATAGCAAGAAGAAGCGAAGGCATAGAAATTGTTCTTTTCAGCACCTCTCCAAAATATCGTTTAAACCAGAGAACATTGTTGAGAGCCCAGCGTTTTCTCTGATTGATCCAGTCCTTCACTGTATCCGACACCCCATTGGAAACCTTAAGTTCCGGCGGAAAGGCAAAACGAGCATGATGAAGAAATGACCGGGCAGCAAAATCCATATCCTCATTGATCACACGATGAAATCCTCCCATCTTATCAAACCACTCCTTTCTCACGGCAAAACAAGCCCCGTTCATAGATGGAGAGTGTCCGGAAAGTCTGGCCAGTAAATACGTGGCCATAGTAAAACTCATAAACTCATAACTCATCATCGCCGAAATAAAGGTATTTACCCTTGCTTCCTTGGGAAGTTCCACAATCTCATTATTCTCAAGGTAAATAGCCAGTTTCTTCAAAAAATATTTATCTTGCGGAAAAATGATGTCATTGTCAATAAAAAGAAGAGCGTCGGTTTCAAGTATATGGACCACATCATTGAGAGACATCACCTTGCCCTTTTGAATACCATTGTAATGAACACGAATCTGATTTCTATAAAGATCAAGAATTTGTTCAATAGCCTCATTGGTAGGCCCATCGACAATCACCACAATTTCTTTCTCTGGATAGTCAAAAAAGAGAAGCCGTTCCACAATTGTTTTGAGATCTCTTGGGTCTTTATACACAGGAATCACAGCAGTTATCTTCATGCTCCTACCTCATGAGAGTATACAGGATGGCTTTCTGGATATGAAGGCGATTCTCCGCTTCATCCCATACCACGGAGTGTACACCATCAATCACCTCACTACTCACCTCCTCTCCTCTATGAGCAGGCAAACAGTGCATAAAGATATAATCTTCATCAGCATACCGAGCAAGCGTTTCATTTACCTGAAATCCTGCAAAATCCCTTTGACGTTTTTCAGCCTCTTCCTCCTGTCCCATGGACGCCCACACATCAGTATAGATAACATCTGCCCCCCGGACGGCTTCCACTGGATCATTGGTGAGAAGAATTTTTGAACCAGAATCTTTCGCATTTTCTTTCATCATATCGACAATACGATCATCCATCTCATAGCCTCTGGGTGTCGCACACGCAAAATGAGCACCTAACCGCGTAGCAAGAAGACCAAGAGCATGGGCCATATTGTTCCCATCTCCAACATAACAGAATCTAATCCCACGAATCCTTCCCTTTTTCTCCATGATAGTCTGAAAGTCAGCCATAGCCTGACAGGGATGAAGCCAATCAGATAACCCATTGATTACAGGAATAGTCGCATGCCTGGCAAGTTCCTCTACCCGATCATGTCCAAAGGTACGTATCATGATTCCATCGACATAACGAGAAAGCACCTTTGCTGTATCCGCAATGGGCTCTCCCCGCCCCAGCTGAATATCACGACTGCTCAAGAAAAAAGCAATACCCCCGAGTTCATACATCCCCGCTTCAAAAGACACCCTTGTACGTGTGGACGACTTTTCAAAAATCATAGCCAGCTTCTTACCTGCAAGTGATTTCGTATAGCGAGACTTATTTTTTTTCATACGAATAGCCAGATCAATCATCTCCATCAACTGCTCTTCAGAAAAATCCTGTGTGGTCAAAAAATCCTTTGGATATCTCAGCATCATTCTTCTCCTTTCTTGAAAATCAGTATAGTAGTATACCCCAAAAAGTCATTTTTTGCAAGAAAGAAAACCAAAGCCATACAAGGGGGAATGTGGTTTTCACCACAAAACTTGAAAAAATTCCCCTTTTTCTCCACAATACTATTATCTTTTTTACGGGAGTAAAATATGGACCCTATTCTTCAACCACTCAATGAGAAACAAAGAGAAGCTGTCACAGCAACGAAAGGTCCGTACCTCATTCTGGCAGGTCCAGGCTCCGGCGAAACCAGGGTCATTACTCATCGCTTTGCCTATCTTCTCAAGACAGAACACATTGACCCCCATAGTATTCTGGCGGTTACCTTTACCAACAAGGCAGCCAATGAGATGAAAGAAAGAATAGAAAAACTCATCCATATCAACTGTTCAGGCCTCTGGATAAGAACATTCCACTCCATGGGATACCGCATTCTCAGGGAATACGCTCACCTTCTTGGATACGAAAAACAGTGGGAAGCTATTGACGAGAATGATTCTCTCAAAATGATTCGCAAAATTCTCAAAGAGATTCCCTACTACTCAGAGTTTTCCAAACTTTACAAACCAGAAAACCTTCTTTCCCTTATCTCCAAAGCCAAGGAAGAACTTAAATCCATAGCCGAAGTAACCGGAAAGCGTATCTATTCCAATAGAGAAAAAGAGTTTTTGGAAGACATATACCGCCTTTATGAAAAAAAGCTCAAAGAAACCCAACTCATGGACTATAGCGACCTTTTGGCTAACACCTACCTCATTCTCAAAAACTTCCCAGAAGTGCTTTCCTATTATCAAAATCTCTGGCAATACATCATGGTAGATGAATTTCAGGACACCAACCGCTTGCAATATGATATTGTTTCTCTTCTCGCCCAAAAACACAAAAACATCTTGATCGTGGGAGATGATGACCAATCCATCTACGGCTGGCGTGGTGCACGTGTTACCAACATGCGACTGTTTGAGGAACAGTTTCAAGCCACGATTATCAAACTTGAACAGAATTACCGTTCCACAGAGACAATCATCAAGGCAGCTAACAGTATCGCCGAAGCCATAGACGACCGAATGGGCAAAACCCTGTGGACAGAAAATGAAGATGGTCCTCCTATCGTGATCATGTATGGAGGAGATGAACGTTCCCTCTATGAACAGGTGGTAGAAAAGATTAAATCTCTCAAACATTCCGGATATGCCTACAAGGATATAGCCATTTTCTATCGAATCAATGCCCAGTCCGGAACTATTGAAGAGCTCCTCATCAAACATGAGATTCCCTACCATATTGTGGGAAGCCTTCGCTTCTTTGAAAGAAAAGAGATAAAAGACGTGATAGCTTATGTAGCGTTTCTAGCCAATCCACTCAATGTCATTGCTTTTGAACGAATCATTGATTTCCCCCCACGTGGTATAGGTGATGCCACAATAGAAAAACTTCTTCTCTACTCTCAGGAAAACCATTGCGACATTTTAAGTGCTATGCAGCAGGCTTCTCTCATCCCGGGCATAGGCGCAAAAGCAAAGATTCTTCAGAACCTTGCCCAGGAACTTTCCGAACTCAGAGAACAAATTGATGTGGTACTCCCTTCAACATTTCTTCGTATCTTACTCAATCTCATTCCTCTTGAGGAACACTGGAAAAAACAGGATGAAGTAGAACGCTGGGAAAATATCCAGGCTCTTGTCGATGCAGCAAGAGTCTTTGAGGAGAGTAATCCCGGAAGTACAATAGTAGATTTTCTCAACTATGCTACTCTCAATAGTACCGAAGAAAACATCAAAGACACCGACCACGTTTCCTTGATGACCATTCATAATGCCAAGGGACTTGAGTTTCGAGCGGTTTTTGTGCTTGGAGTCGTTGATGGTCTCATTCCTCTCAGTCGAAGTGCCGAAACCCCCTGGGGAGAAAACGAAGAAAAACGTCTCTTTTACGTAGCCGTGACCAGAGCCAAAGAGAGGCTTGTACTCTGTGTTCCATCCAGAAGATATACCTTTGGTGAAACTGTTCGGGTATCAGCCTCTCCCTATCTCGACTACATCCCGGATGAATGTATTAAAGAAGAAGATTTTACTTCGTTTTATAGTACTATGAACGGGAAAAATTTCTCCACCGACCAGAAGAAAAGAAACTCCCTCGCATCCCATCAGATGACACCCTTTTCGCAGAAAGGAACACCTCCTGCTCCCGGCAAACCGGCCACCTTTGAGAATCTTCAACCAGGGGTAAAAATACGCCACCGAATTCTTGGAGAAGGCGAAGTCGTCCAAATCGTAGGAAAACGGGTCATGATCGAGTTTGAAAATGGTGCTATTCAGCTCTTAGATGGAAACTTTCTCTCCAGTATAGAAGTATTATGAAACTGCTCAGTAAAAAAGAGATTGTCGGATATACGGGTCTTATAACCATGGCCACCTTCCTCACGGGTGGAATGAATTTTGTCTTCAATATGGTCGCTGGAAGACTTATTGGTCCTGCTGAGTATGGGATTCTCAGCCCCCTGATGGGATCATTCTTTTCCATCCTCTCCGTTCCCGTGATGGGACTCCAACTGTTTATGAATCAATCTTTAGGAGAAATCTTTTCCCATTATCCCCAGGGGATTCGCTCATTTATACGGTTTCTTTTCATAAATCTCATGAAGTTATTGGTTAGTATAGAGATTCTTCTCTGGCTTTCCCTGCCTTTCTGGCAGAGATGGCTTCATCTGCCAGATCAGACTCTTTTGATGCTCCTTTTTCTCACTGTCTTTGCCAATTATATCCAGATTTTTCTCTATACCCTTCTTCAATTTCGCCATGAATTTGGAATTCTTTTCTGGATAACATTGATAGCCACCTTTCTCAAACTTGTGCTTGGTATAGGCATGGGATGGTGGCTACGTACAGCTATAGGGGTGATGATTGCCTATCTTATTCCCCTTCTTTTCTCCTCGGCTGTATTTATTCTCTACCTATGGCCATGGTATCAAAGTCTCGCCAATGAACGATTCAAACCACCCGATCATTTCTGGTGCATGTTAGTGGTGAGTATGCTCTCTGGTGGTGCCTATGTGGTGCTTTCTTCGTTTGACGTCTTGCTTGTACGGTCTTTCTTCCAGAACCAGGAAGAAGTTGGCTCCTACGCTATGGCTGGACTCATTGCCCGTGGTTCATTCTTTGTGGCATCAGCTTTTACAACGGTTTTCTTGCCTGTCATGGCCAAACAAAAAGAAAAATCAAAAAATCTCACCCTCTGGGGACTTGTTATTTTGTTTGCTATACTGGTGGGATATACCAGCATGGTGGGAATTTTCCGGTTTTTTATTTCCCATACCCTTTTACATGGTAGCTACCCAGGACTTGAACATTTCCTGGTAGTCTATACCTTTTGTTTTATTCCGTATGCCCTGATTTCCTTTTTTGTCAGTTTCTATACAGTCAGAAAAAGCCTCTTTTATAGCCTGTGTATTCTTTCGGGAGTTATTCTCCAGGGTGTTCTTTTTTCTTTCTGGCACGAGAACATCTCGCAGGCCTTTGCCATCGTAGGGGGAGTAGGATATGGCCTCTTCGGACTCTTTGTGGGAGAAATACTCTTGAGAGGACAGGAAAAATGAAAGGTCTATGGAAAATCTCAGGAATATTTCTTCTTTCGGTGCTCTATGGTCTTTCTCTTGGAGGAAAAGGATGCCTTTTTTTCCCTGAAGCGGGACTTCCTTCTTTAGAATTTTCTCTCTCTCAAGACATAAGACTACCCTACGGTTTTTTTGTAGAGGGGAATATTATATATTATCGGCTCTTTGGAATTGGAGTAGAAGAGAAAAATACTTTCTGGGGAATATTCTCTGGAGATATCATAGGAACACTCTTTTCCGCAGGGTGGCAATACCAGAAAAAAAAGTGGCAAAGCTCTTTATTCCTTCATGCCGGATGGGGATATCTCTTTGACATGGAACTCCGCGAACAGATAGCAAGAGAGTATATTCGTACTCTGGAAAGAGGTGAACCCCTCGTGGTCTCTACAAAAACAAAAGATGGACATCTCTTTGGATGGGGAATCTCCACCGATTTTCATTATCAATGGAAAAGAGTGAGTCTCGGTATTCTTGCCGGCTGGATGGACTTTGAAGGAAAGCATCCCCTCACTCTCCACTGGTCAGAACTTTTTGCCGGAACATTACACCAGAGAGAAAAAACATGGGAAACTCGCCTTGTTCTTCGAGGAATACGTGTTGGCCTTTCTTTTCGTATTTTGTTATGAATGCCTCTTCACATATTCACCAAAACACTCCATATAATGGTTATCGCCCTGTTTCAGCTCACGACATCGTTTGCTGAAACAAGGTAATAGCTTTTTTCTTACCACTATACCCACGTTCTTCTTCACTTCTCAAGAAGAACGTGAAGAGTAATCCCGCTATAGGCCAGACGAAAACCTGCATCCTCCACAACCTGAATAACATCATTTTGTTCAGCATCCAGCCATATCTCCACTAAACTTGCAGAAAAACGAGCGCTTACATCCCGCAAAAGTGTCATAACCATTTCCCTCTCTGCCTGAGGCAAAAGAAGAAGATCAAGAATCTTGTATACCGGTTTCGGAGTCTGAAGGGTTCTCTCAGCAAGAGTATCCTGCTGAACCGTGAGAAGTGCCACAGGACTATCATGAGGGCAATACCCAAGACAAAACAATTTACCCTGAGCGATCTGATTTTTCCACTTTTCTACCAGATAGGTCCTGAGAACCTCCCGACTGAGAAGTTTATCTTTTAAAAGAGACAAGGGACGAGAAAAGTAAGGTACAAAAGGAGAAATCTCCTGAAGACTCAGCGGTCTCACAAAAGGAGAAAGAGAAAACTCCCTATCATAATAGAACCGAAAGATATGCCACACCAAACGCGGGGAAAAACCCTGAGAGGTATATACCTGAAGAGCAGGAATATTATAAAGATCTGTGCCAACCGTAACCAATTCTATCTGCAGGTTTCTCAGATGAGAAAGGGCCTTTTTCACCAGGGTTTTGCCAATACCTTTTCCCTGATGTTCCGGTTTTACCACCAACAAAAGAATATTCCCAATACGCTTACCCGTGTACTCAGAAATCGGTGAAAGAGGGTGAAAAGCAATAAATCCCACAATCTCTCTCTCTTGTGCCACATAGGTCACCGTCGAAGGAGAACGAAGCATCTCCCTTCCAAAGGCTGGCTCAAATCCC
>JBKBIS010000260.1:0-2313 GCA_046294145.1 Brevinematales bacterium
CACCTCTTGCTTGCCACTCACTTCAATCTCTATCTTCTCAATCTTCTCTACAGGGATATTTGCCAACGCATCGTTATCACTGGAATAAAACTCATTATTAATAGTCACACCCGTAATAATCTTATCTTCCTCAGCAAAAATTCTTGTGAGAGACATCACCACATCCAGAGCAGTTTTTTCGTCTTCAATCGTCACATCGATCCTTTCACCATTGATATACAGTTGCATTGATTTTCTCCTTCTTCTGATAATATATATTTTATCGACAAAAAATAACAAAAACTTTGAAAAGTTCTCGAAAAAGTCATCCCCCCCCATGGAAAACTCTCATCAATCTTTCAATAAAGATCTTTGCATACACGATTCAGATCTTTCCACTCACCAGATATAGTCTTTCAAAAAAGCCTAAAAAAAAATTTGCAAAAAAACCGAAAAATACTTTACTTTTTTAGCCATATGCCGTATACTATATACAAGTGAACAGCAGGTGAGGTCTTTGGTTTAGCCATCATTTGCTGATTCTCAAATTATGGCTAACTCAAAAGGAGGGTCTATGCCAGACAAAATTCTCACCTGCAAGGATTGTGGGAAGGAATTCACCTTCACCGAAGGTGAACAGGCTTTCTACCAGGAAAAGGGGTTCACTAATGAACCTGCACGCTGTCCTGATTGCCGTCGTGCACGCAAACAGCAGCGCAACAATCGTTCCTTTGGTGGCGGTTCTTCCAGGTGGTAGGGATGCCTGACGGGATCCTGAGTCACCTGAATCAATAGAAGACACATGTCCCGTAATCCCCAAGCGCTCCCTTCGAGGGAGCGCTTTTTTTTTAGAAACCTCTGACAATATCTATAGCCAAAGCCATCGTCAATCGCACGATGATACAAATCCTCTCTTTGAAACAGCTCTCCATGTGAGCCCACAAGAATGATTCATCAACTTGATTACGTTTTTTCAAGACACCCTGATAAAAAAGAAAAGTAAGAAAATAGCATCATAAGGAGAATCAAATCTTTCTTATCGGCTATTTTTTTCTTTTCCACCAAAAAAGTTTTTCTCCCTACAACGATCTGTTTCATACTGAAGAGTAACATGGGCAATACCAAACTCCGCAAGTTTTTTCTCCACTTCAAGACCTATTTCACAGGCTTCAGAAAGCTTTCTATCTTCCATTTCTATATGGGCTTCTAAATACACAGTATGCTCATCAGAACGCCATGTATGAACATGATGAATATTTTTCACTCCAGGCACATTCTCTATCACCTTCTGAATCTCGCGATAATCCAGTGGAGCCGCAACTTGCATGAGAATATCTATCGTTTCTCGCATCACTTTCCATGATTCTCTCATCATCCAGAGAGCAATCCCCACAGAAAACAACCCATCAAGCCAGAACAACTCCTTTCTCCACCAGACCACCATACCAACAACAGCCACCACCAGTGAAAAAAAAGCATCAGAAACAAGATGAAGATAACTTGAACGTACATTGAGACTATGCCTCGCTTCCGTATGCAAGACTAACCCCGACAGAGCATTTGCCACAAATGTCAAAAGCCCCACCCATACCATCAGACGGCCTGAGAGATCATAGGGAACAAACATCCTCTCTATCGCCTCTCGAATAATGAAAAGAGAAATACCCATCAACACAAAAGCATTCACAAAAGCCGAAAGAATTTCCGCCCTTTTATACCCATAGGTATGCCTTTCGGTAGATTCCGTTTTCGCCAGATGGCGTGTATAAAAACTCAAAAGCAAAGCTGCTACATCACTCAGATTATGGAAAGCATCAGAGACAAGTGCAAGACTTCCTGAAATAAAACCCACCAACGCTTCTCCTATGGTGATACTCACATTGAGTACAAAAACTACCCAGAACTTCCAAGACCACATTTTTTCCCCATGAACATGCATAAAAACCCCTCTAGTGTTGACAACATCCACTCATACCGTCATTCTGGATACTTCCATCAAGAATACCCTGAATCACCCTGTCAAGATATACCTCTTTTGTCAAAAATGGCACAAGTCCGTGGTGAAGCAAATCCTCATATAATCTGCGCCCCATACCACGACTCACCACATAGTTAACTCCTTGAAGAAGATCCAGAAGTGTCTGGTGATGATTCCCATAACCATGTTCTTGGGCATCATCATGGTTATGATGCCCACGATGGTAGTGCGCATGAGAAAAAGTATTTTCCACATACCACTGTTTCCCCACCTGACCATCCTCAACCTCAACCATGACAAAACCCTTACATCTTCCTATGTGAGAAGCAAGTGTCTTCTGATCATCCGTTGCCAAA
>JBKBIS010000261.1:0-2294 GCA_046294145.1 Brevinematales bacterium
ACTATCTCTTCCCTCTGGATAGACGGGATAGTTCTTTCTGACCTCTGGGCCTTCCAGCCACCTCTTCTCTCTACACAACAGGACAAGGCAAAAAACAAAGTGGCCTTTTATCTTCCCCCTTCCATTGTCGCTAAACCATCCCGTTTCAAAACCATTGCCTCTCTCATGGAAGAAAAAAAAGCCAATGCTCTTGTCATAGACCTCAAAGACGACTGGGGGAACCTCAGATTTTCCCCGAAATCCCCCCTCCTCAAACAGCTGGGCCATTCACGTCCTCTCCCCCTCTCCTTTTTCATCGAAGAAGCCAAAAAAAGAGGGTGGTATCTTATTGCCAGAATTGTATTATTTCAGGACAGAGTTCTCTATAGTAGCAGCAACTATATGCTTGCTTCTTGGGACAAAAACTCCTCTAAACCATGGCAGGGTATCAAGACTATGGAAGGAACCAGAAAAGAAATCCAGGAATACTGGGTAGACCCCTACCATCCCCTCGTCTGGAAATACAATCTCGCGATTGCCAGAGAAGCCATTGAGTTAGGGTTTGATGAGATCCAGTTTGACTATGTGCGTTTCCCCACAGATGGAGAGAATCTTTCCCATCTCTTTTACCGGGCAAAGGCCCCAGGTATGACCCCGGAATCACTCCTCTATTCCTTTTTTAGATATATACGCAAAAATCTTGATGCTCCCATTAGTATGGATATCTATGGAGCTAACGGCTGGTACAGAACAAGCCTCAGAACCTATCAGGAGATAGACCTTCTATCCCCCTATGTAGATATCTTCTGTCCCATGTACTATCCTTCACACTTTGCCCAGGATTTCATGGCTTATGAACCAGCCGAAGAAAGACCTTATCGGATTTACTTTTATGGAAGCAAACGCAACCACTGGATTGCTAAAAAACAATCTCTTATACGCCCTTATGTTCAAGCCTTCAAGATAGGAGTAAGTTATGACAGAAAATACTACCACGAAAGCTATGTCCAGCGTGAAATTTCAGGGACCTGGAACGGTGCTGGATCAGGATATACCTTCTGGAATATGGGAGGAGATTACCGAATTCTCACTAACCTGAATTTCTACCCTCTGCCCGTTACTTCTCAATAAATCGAACACCAGAAGCTCCTACAGTGGCCAATCGGTTACTCACAAAAGTAAGCCCCGTCACATCGTGAACTTTTGTCACAAGATGAATTCTTCTCTCATCGGTATCAAGGCTATAAATTTCCCCCTCTTCGGTGAGAAGATACCATATCCGCTTTTCCTGTAGAGAGGTTTTGATGGCACTTGAAAGCAAAAAGCTTGTCATCCTTTCCCCTTCTCGAAGAGAAAATAACTGGATATGGCTCCCCTGTGAAGAGACAAGAACCAATACCAGTGCATCTCCTACCATATCCATCTTTTGAAGAGATGCTTCCAACGAAACACTCCACACAAAATGCCCATCCCTTACATCAACGGCAACAAGTGTATTTCCATTTCCTCCGTAAATAAAAGCAATCCCCTCCCTGCCACGGATAGGCGCTCCCACAAATTCCCTCACCAATCGATGTGTCCAGAGTATCTCCCTTCTCCCAACACTGTAGCCAGCAATACTTCCTGCCTCATTAGCATACACCAGAACATCCCTCTCTTCATCATAGTAAGGTCTGCTTCTCGCCAAGAAGGTAGCTTCAGCAGGAAGAGTCCAAAATACCCCCTCCCACAAACAAACCGTTAACCCATGAGATTGCATGAGAATAACTCCACGCCCCGTTACCAAAGGCTCTCCTAACACTTTCCCATCCACAGGGCGAAGCTTGAAAAGAATCTTTCCATCATAACGAAAACGAAGAATAATCCCAGTATAAGAAACCACTACCACAGAATCCTCTAAGAGAACTGGCATAAACCACTGCCTAGCCCACACAGAAAGATCAACAGATACCCCTTTCCCCTCATCAAGAGGCAAAATTTCCAGCTTCTGATCGGCTGTTAGCCTCACCCGATAGTTTTTATATTCCTGATAAAAAAGAAGCTCCCCCTTGTTTCCAACTAAAGAAAAGTTTACCGTCGGATCCTTTTGAGTGATACTCACCTTTCGGGGAACCATTTGTTTATTTGTTTCCAGAATATCTTTTGCAACCTTTTTGTTCTCTTTCCAGACATGCTCTCCCCCACCACTCAAAACAACCACACCCTGACTCGGGATCTCTCCCTGCAAAACCGTCTCCAGGGTATATCCTTTTTCACGTGGATAACACCAGACCTTTCCTTCTTCAACCTTGACGACGGTAGTCTCAGCATCTACC
>JBKBIS010000262.1:0-2288 GCA_046294145.1 Brevinematales bacterium
GTGGCTCTCAAAGAGATGGTTATTACTCTGAACGAAAATCGGGCTTCTGTTGTTGCTTATAGAATCCGTTTTTAAACTTGCAAAAGAGAAAAAAATATGGTATAATATATCCTCACATGGGGCCGTGGCGCAGTTGGGAGCGCGTTTGAATGGCATTCAAAAGGTCGTGGGTTCGAATCCCATCGGCTCGAAAAAGGCACACCTGCAGAGGTGTGCCTTTTTTAAAGTACTACACTTATCCCTTCTCTAGCAAGAAAGGTGGGAGGGAAAATTCTCTGTGCTTCTTTTTCAAGAGCAAAACAGGCTTCGTCTGTTCTATCTGGGTCATGATGAAAAAGAGCCAGTTTTTCTACTCCTGCTTGTTGTGCCACCTGAATAGCCTGTCCCCATGTACTGTGTCCCCATCCCAATTTTGCCTCAATTTCTTCTTCTATGTACTGAGCATCATGAATCAAAAGATTTGCACCTCTTGCGATCTGGACAACTCTCTCATCTAAAGCCCCTTTGAAGTGTTCTGTGTCGGTAGCATATACTAAGGTTTTGTTATCATATTCAATACGATAGGTGTAGGCAATACCAGGGTGAATGTGTCTTTTTACGTGAACTTTTATGCCCTCAAGTTGGTAGCCCCCTTCAGAGAGATCATAAAAAGTTATCTTGGCTGGAAGGTGTGAAATTTTTACCGGCCAGTAATCGTATTGCATCTGACCAGAAAAAACATCGGCAAAGTGTCTATTAGCTCGGCCTGGGCCGAAGAGATGCATTTCAAAAGCAGGGATATAGATGGGAGCAAAAAAGATGAAACCTTGAATATGATCCCAATGGGTATGACTGAAAAAAATATATAGTTTAGGTGCTTTGCCTGTCTTTTGAAATTCTTGGACAAGATTTTTTCCAAGCATCCGAATTCCAGTGCCTGCATCAAGGATAATTTTTTTTTCTTCGTCGATACATACTTCTACACAGGAGGTATTGCCGCCCACTTCTAATTTATCCCTGTCTGTTAAAGGACTGGAGCCACGAACTCCCCAGAAACGTACTACCATAGGGCCTCCTTTGTTTTTCATTATCGGACAGGAAATCAACAAAAATAAAGCAAAAATTTTTCTTTTGATTGTCCTTTGTGTATTAAAGAAAAGCCTCCTCAAGTGGATAAGAAAGTACACCATCTTTGAGTTTTGGTTCAAACCAGGTCGATTTTGGAGGCATGATCTTATTTTCGTCTGCTACAGCTAAAAGTTCTGGTAAGCTTACAGGATAGAGAGCAAACGCTATGGCTGCATCTTTTTTGTCAACGGCCTCTATTAAACTTTTTGTCCCGCGTATGCCTCCTACAAACTGGATTCTTTTTGAGGTTCGGGGATCGTCAATACCTAACATGGGTTGAAGGATCATTTTCTGAAGAAGACTCACATCTAATGATTCGATGGGATCAGAGGGGATAATCTTGGAAGGGATCGTAATATGATATATTTGGCCATCAAGATACATTCCAATAATTCCCTTGCGTGGAGAATCAAGAGAGGTACTCACATCGAGAGCAAAGCGCTCTGCTAATCTTTCTAAGAAACGATCAGCTGTCATTCCATTCAAATCCAGTACGAGTCGGTGATAGGGTAAAATGGCTAATTCATGCGATGGAAACAGAGCGGCCATAAAATAGGCATATCCTTCTCCCTTTTCTCCGTAACGCTTCCATACGTTGTAAGCAGATGCTGCTCGATGATGTCCATCAGCGATATAAAATCTTTCTACATCCTCAAAATATTCTTGAATGGTATGAATCATTTCTTCACTTTCTATAACCCAAAGTTTATGTTCTACCTTCTGATTGTCCGTAAAATGATATTCTGGGGGATATGCCATAATAGTGGTTTTCAAACTTTCCCATGCTCCCATATCACGAAAGGTTAAAAACACAGGTCCTGTTCCGACTTTTGTAGTGGCAATATGATTTGTTCTATCCTCTTCTTTGTCTTTTCTTGTGAGTTCGTGTCGACGAATGTCTCCTTTTTCATAATCCTCACAGCGAACGGCAGCATACACAGCGGTTTGTTCTCTCTCCTGCCATTTTTGCCAGAGAAAATATAGACAGGGCTTTTTTTCTCGAAAAAGCCATCCTTTCTCACGAAAGTGATCTATCATTTTTTTGGCTTCTTTATATAATCTTTCATCGTGTTCATCCCACTCTGGGAAAACGGCATCTGGTCTTGTAATGCGAAGAAAGCTTTTTTCTTTGTCTTGAATCATATGAATGGTTTCTTCTCTTGACATCACATCATAAGGGG
>JBKBIS010000263.1:0-2284 GCA_046294145.1 Brevinematales bacterium
TCCCAGCTTGTCTTGAGAATAAAAAGAGACACCACTACCGCTCCAATATGGTCAAAATACGAGAACCTTTTGTCAATGAGAGAAAGTCCAATCGCCACAAAAGCAGGAAGAGAACTCATGGCATCCGAACGATGGTGCCAGGCGTTGGCAATGATAGCAGGCGATTCCAGCCTTTTACCCTGGATTACTGTCCACCTATACAAAATCTCTTTTCCAATAATCGAAACCAAGGCCGTCACTAATGCAATACTTCCTACTTGTCCATTATCTGGTTTCCTCAAGCTTATTAAACCATCATAACCTATACCCAAACCCACTATAGCCAGTAAAAAAGCAATAAATCCCGTTATCAAGGTCTCAATCCGTTTATGACCATAAGGATGGGTGGCATCAGCTGGCTTAGACCAGTAATTGATCCCCAAAAGGACAGCCACATCAGTTATTAAATCAGAAAGGCTATGGGTGGCATCAGCGATCATAGTTTGACTATGACCGATAAAACCAGCTATATATTTGAGAATGGCCAAAATAATATTTACCCAGAAACCAACCCAGGTAACCATTTTTGAACGCTGAATGAAGGTTTTAGTCATCTGTTTCTCTCCAAAATTGATAAAATTTATTTTAAGGAAACGAAGAAAAAAATTTCCATTTTTGTCAGAAATTTAAAAAAAAGAAGGACATAAATAGTCTTTTTATGAAATTAAAATTTCCTATAATATATATTATGTTAAGTTAAAAAACATTCTCAGCTTTTCATCTCCTCCTACAAAAAACCTATTCTTTCCAGAACAGGCTTTTAGTTTCCTTCCTCCATCAGGCGAAGAATTTCGGCTTTCACTTCCTCAGTGGATTTATCGAGGGCTAAAGCAATCTCGCTAATCAGGATACTCAGGGCATTCTGATAGAGTTTTTTCTCTGTGGTTGAAAGTTCTTTGTATTGATTTCTGATATAGAGTATCTTCACCACAAGGGCTACATCCTCTATAGCACCAGATTTCAAAAGATCCTGATTTTTCTTGTAACGGACTTTCCAGTCATCATCCACATCTATCTTCAATGTTCTTAATTTCTCAAGACAATATTTGATTTCTAAGGGGGTGGCAAGCTTCCTGAGTCCCAGCTGTTCAAGTTTTTCAGCTGGCAACATGACCGTCGTTTCTGTCAAAGGAAACCGAATAATATAATAAACCTTCTTTTCTCCAAGGATTTCTTTCTCTTCTATGTTAGTAATCTCTCCCGCGCCATGGTAGGGATAAAAAACCTTATCACCAATCCGAAACATTTTTACCTCTACCTATAGTATAGAGCATAAAAGCAAAAAAATCCACTTTTGACAAGTACCACTCCCCTCTTCAGGTATAAGGCGTTTATGAGTTTTTGTCCTCATTGAGCAAGGTGTATGTCCATCTCTGAATATCAAAAAAGATCCCCTGAAAACGACCTCGAGAACAGGTTCCTGAGTTAAGATAATATTTTTTTCTCCCTCTTTGATAGAAAACCAGATCCTCCTGTTGATGAGTATGTCCTAAAATCACCGCGTCATATTTTCTGTCTAAAAGGTGAATAGCATAGACAAGATACTTGAAGTCATTTTCTTTTCGCGAATCCAGAGGTTTCGTATCTAATAGACTGTACACACGAATATACCATTCTCTGATAAAGTTAATATGAGAAAAAAGGCGAAGAATTTTCATTCCCATCCTGACAAGAAATCTCATGAAGACATTTCCATTTAAAAAATCAGCCTGATGACCATGAAGAATCAGAACACGCTTCCCTTCATAAGAAATTTCATAATAGTCCAGCCCAGTATGACTGATACTATCATGATTTCCCCGAATAAACACTACCGAATACCGCTGAAGAAAGCGTAGTAGGTTTTGGTACCTACGAACAATCTCTGCCTTTCTATACCTATAGAGTTCAAAAATATCACCATTGAGAATAATCTTATCAGGCTGGTAATACATGATAGCCTTTTCAAGTTTTTCAATAAATTCCTTCTCATCCCAACCAAACCAGCCCAATGGATCCCCGGCATCAAGGTGCCAATCTGATAAAACAAGGATTTTCATGAGTCTAATCGAATGAGATCATATTGTCTTGTCCCCAATCCAATGGCCTCAGCATACGCAAGTCCCTCTTGCCAGTTGGTATGGGGATGAATGAGAAAGAAACGGTCACTTGAAGGATCATAGTGAGGATGGTGGTCCGTGATCTTACTTCCGACAAGAATGGGAGCTTGATTCACCAGGTCCGCACTAGCTTGATCCAGTGCCAC
>JBKBIS010000264.1:0-2274 GCA_046294145.1 Brevinematales bacterium
GGTGAAAAAGGGTTCCAAATTTTTGTATGCCAGCGGAAGCAATTTTTTCAGAAAGGGAATAAGCCTTGAGCTGATTAGCCCAGTTAAGTGCTTTTTGATAATCTTCGAAAGAAAAAAAGGAGGTGGTGAGGGCTTTTTCTATGATGGTGAGAGCTTTTGATGTTTCTTTGTTAGCAAGGGCTAATTCTACTTCTGCTCTCCACCTTCTGGAGGCGGGAAGAGAAGGAATATACATATCCGCCAGGAGTTTTCTGGTTGTGGAAGGCAGGCTACTGAGATAAGACCAGAGGAGAGGAAGGCTGGATGGTGGAAGGTGAGAAAAGGTTTCTAGTCGGTTGGTAAACAAAGACCATGTGATGGAGAGAAGAATGCGATTGGAAAGAAGAAGGGGAAGAGAATCGGTTGACCCTTTGAGAAAATCTTGCCATGTTTGATAGGAAGAGAAAAGAAAGGAATACTCTTTTGGCGGTACAAGAGAGGAATCAAGCATCCAGCTTTGCCAGAACAGACTTTCCAGAAGATTGGTAGAGAAAAAGGGGTTGTTTTTTGCCTCCAGAAGCCAGTTGGTCATCAGAGGAAGAACAAGATTGGTGCTGGAGGGAATGGGTTTTTCTAAAAGTTTTTGAATGAGAAACATCATCAGAAATTGAGATAAAGTGTCTTTTTTTTCTAAACGAAGCTGGTTAACTACACTCCAGACCTTTTCAGGGCTTTCTACCATCAGAAGGGATTGAGCCAGTATATAATTTTCTTCGAATGTACGGTTGGTTTTTGGGAGAAGATTCAAAACAACTTGTCTATAGCTTCCTCTTTGATAAAGAAGAAAAGGGTCTCGTGGTTGTTCTGTCGGGAGAATTGTCATCGCAAAAAGGAGGAAAAAAAGCATTTTAACTCCTTATAAAAGTAATTTGAATGGTTTTAAGTATAAAGAGAAATATCAAAAAATGCCACCACAGGGAGTTGGGATGTTTGTTTTTTTAGGAGAATTTTTATGCTTTTTATTACCTGCGGGTAGGGGTGGGAAAAAGCTATTACTTTATTTCAGCTAAATCTATCCCTTTAGCTGAAACAAAGTAATAGGCATCCATCAAATTTTTGCTTGGCATGTAGTTTGTACTTACATGCTTCTGGAGTTCTCATAGGAAAATACTCTTTTTGATGGATGAGACCAACTAAAAACTCTCTTGATATTATTTTCCGTGAGAAGATTACTATGTAGTTTTTATATAAGATGGAGGTGCTTACAAGAGAGGGTTATTTGATATTTGTCAGTTATTGGCAAGGAATCGGAACTATTATAAAAATCTTTCAAACCTCTCTTTTGAGGCCTTGCAAATGGGACAAACTTCTGGTGGAGTTTCCCGTGCGCAGAGATAGCCACATACTTTGCATCGCCAGATAGGATAGGATAGCTTATCAATACGGAGTGTTGTTTCTGTTTTTTTCTTTTTCTCCTTTTTTCGCCTGTCAGGTATGGAAGTAAGTTTTTTTTTGCCATCCGTCACTTCCTGAGAAACATAGAGGCCACAATAACAGGTACCGTAGTCTATGAGATCTTGATCACGATAATCACAGGGACAGATGATGTCAAGGTCTTCTTCTTTGATACCTGTGGAGAGGCGGCAGGGGCAACTGGGGTAACCATACCTGTCTTCGTTGATGATGAGGCTTTCTACGAGTTCTCTGGTAAAGGCTTCATCGGGATTTAAGTGGTAACCACTGGCTTCTGCTTCTTCTTTAAGTTTCTGATAAAGAGAATCTATGCGTTCTTTGTTCATATATTCCCCTTTTTACTAGGAAAGGTTTTTTCGGATATCATCTTCTTCAAAACCAATAATACATGTTTTATTGTTGATAACGAGGGTAGGGTAGGAGCAATCTGCATTCCATTTGGTTAGTTCTTCTATGGTTTCTTTTTTATCGTCTCCATCAAGAAGGTCTACATAGACATATTCATAGGCTATGCCTAACTCTTCTAATAGACGACGGGTTTTTCTGCACCAGATACAGGTACTAAGGGCAAAGAGTTTGATATTTCCTTTATCTTTGCCTGAAACCTTTTCAAAGGGGATCATAGGGGCTCCCTCCTTGGGTAGTTTGTTTGACCTTTTCAGTGTAAGAGAAAGAAAGGTTTCTGTCAAATATTGGGGAAAGAAACAGCATGAAAGACTCTTGCCCGGAAAAGTGGGTAAATAGAGGGGAGGGTGGCTTGTGTTTTTTTGAAAAGGTGTTTGAAAGGAAGAAGCTTAGGAGGCAAAACATTGATTTTTGCTA
>JBKBIS010000265.1:0-2258 GCA_046294145.1 Brevinematales bacterium
CGAAACACACCAACGTACCAAAAAAATAGGATTTTCTTTTCATAAGACCCCCTTCTCAAAGGAATAATATATATTTTAATAACAAAATACAAAAATGTCAATTTTTTCATCGCCCACTCAATAAAAATCTTGCTCTCTTCATCGCAATACCCTTACAAGAATATCCAGCACAAAATGAGAGGCTTGCAAAGCCAACTTGATACTCATTTGCTTTTTCGCTCTCTTTTGTGTATAATAAAATAGAGATACAGAAGGAGTCTCTATGCCTATTCGTTTCTACAACAGTCTCTCCCGGATGATAGAAGAGTTTGTTCCTATTCAACCAGGGAAAGTTAGTCTCTATACCTGCGGACCCACAGTCTACAACTACCCCCACATTGGAAACCTTCGCACCTTTCTCTTCGAAGACTTACTCAAGCGTTGGCTTCTTTACCGAGGATACAAAGTCACGCACGTGATGAACCTCACCGATGTAGACGACAAGACTATTCGCAATTCCATTCAGCAAAAAATGAGCCTTTCTGACTATACCTCTCTCTATAAAAAGGCATTCTTCGAAGATATCAAAACTCTCAAAGTTCTTCCAGCAGATTATTATCCGGCGGCCACAGAATATATCCCCCAAATGATTGAGATAATCCAGTACCTACTTGAAAAAGGACATGCCTACGAAACAGAAGATGGTGTGTACTTCAAAATTTCCACCTTTCCTTCCTATGGGAAGTTAGCTCATCTTGATACCTCAAGCCTCAAAGTAGCTGCCAGTGGACGTCTTAGTGCCGATGAGTATGACAAAGAATCCGTAAGCGACTTTGCCCTCTGGAAGAAGTGGACTCCTGACGATGGAAATGTGAAATGGCCCTCACCATTTGGAGAAGGAAGACCAGGATGGCATATTGAATGTTCTGCTATGAGTCTTTCCCTTCTTGGAGAAACTATCGATATCCACTGTGGAGGCATTGACAATCTCTTTCCTCACCACGAGAATGAAATAGCCCAATCCGAGTGTTATACAGGCAAACCGTTTGTGCGTTATTGGCTCCATGCCACTCATCTTATCGTAGACGGAGAAAAGATGTCAAAATCCAAAGGAAATTTTTACACCCTGCGAGATCTTCTCGCAAAAGGACTCTCACCACGTGCTATTCGCTATGCTTTAATCACAACACACTACCGAAAACCTTTAAACTTTACCTTTGATCTTATCAAACAGGCAGAATCATCTCTCAAACGTATTGACGACTTTCTCTTTGCCCTTCGCCAGGTTCAGAAAACAGGCGAAATCTTCGCCTCCCTTCACGAAATTTTTATCCAAAAAAAGAACGCCTTTGTGAAGGCTATGGACGATGACCTCAACATCGCAGAAGCTATGGGGCATCTTTTTGAAATCATAAGAGCCTTTTATGAACATCAAAACCATGCCACAACAGCCAATACCCGGGAAATGATTGATTTTGTTCTTTCCCTGGAACAGGTTCTTGGTTTCATTGAAAAAGAATCCGCTGATACCCTTTCTCCAGAAGAAGAAGCTCTCTTTCAAGCCCGCATCGAAGCCAAGAAAAACAAAGACTATGCCCGCGCTGATGCCCTGAGGGAAGAACTTCTGAAACGGGGGCTCGAAGTACGGGACACCCCACAGGGACCGGTATGGAAAAGGTTATAATCCATGATAGACGAGGCTCATAACCATTTCACACAAGAAGCCATCAGTGCTATTCATACAGCCATCCAGCAAAACGAGGGGCAGGAAGTAGCCTTCTGTGGTTTTATCGACGAAGATGGAAAAGTAACATCCATCGAAGTGGTAGGATATGGAAATGACATGGCCACTCCTTACAATCTCCACCGAAGTCTTCAGGGCGACGTTTTTATCCATAATCATCCTCCTTTCGATGAAGATCCCAGAGAAAACCTCAAACCATCCACCAATGATCTCTCTGTAGCCCAGCGTGTTCAAAATCTTGGCATGGGATTTTTCATCATAGATAATAAGTGTACTCTTGTCAACATCATCCTCCCTGTCCATCCCCAAAAGAAACTCTCCCGAGAAAAAATACTCTCTATTTTTCAACAGAATGGTCTTCTAGCCCAACACATCTCATCATTTGAAAGTCGAGAAGAACAAATTCAGCTGGTGGAAGCTATTGTTGAAGCCATCAATAACAAATCGCTTTTGTTAGCAGAGGCAGGCACAGGAACAGGAAAATCCCTCGCCTACCTCATTCCTGCTTCTCTCTGGGCTCTCATCAATAGCAAAA
>JBKBIS010000266.1:0-2241 GCA_046294145.1 Brevinematales bacterium
TTTTTTATCCAGAAAAGGTACCGGTGCATAAGCCCCCATTCCGCCTGTATTTGGACCTTCATCATTATCGAGAAGACGCTTATGGTCTTGAGCAGAAGCAAGCCATTTATAGGTTTTTCCATCACTCACAACAAAGACACTTACCTCTACCCCATCTAATCTATCTTCTAAAATAATGCGATTACCAGCATCCCCAAACTCCTTATCCACCATCATGCGCCGAATAGCATCAATCGTTTCTTCCTTCGTCCTGGCTACCACCACTCCCTTGCCAGCAGCAAGCCCATCCGTTTTGACCACAAAAGGACGGTTTTGCTTTTCTACATAGCGATAGGCATCCTCCGCCCTGGTAAACACCTGAAAATAAGCCGTCGGAATACCATGCCTTGCAAGAAATTCCTTCATAAAAACCTTGCTTCCCTCAAGACGAGCTGCTGCCTTTGAAGGACCAAAAATTCTGATTTTATGTTTACGGAGTTCATCAACCACACCAGCAACCAACGGAGCCTCAGGCCCCACAATTACCATCTCTATCCCTTCCTGCTGGATAAACTTGAGTAGCATATCAAAAGGAGGAGTAAGCGGAATATCCACATTGGTACCAAACTGATGAGTCCCACCATTACCTGGACAGATGTAGAGTTTTGAAAGTCTTGAACTTCGAGAAATAGACCAGGCCAAAGCCGCCTCTCTTCCCCCATTTCCCAGGAGTAATACTCTCATAGAATCTCCTCAAGAATATTTTTCCAATAGTATAGGAAAAAGAGAGAAAAAGTGCAAGGGATAATCATAAACTAAAAATATTCAACACAAATGGCACAGGTGGTTTAGAACCTTCTCATAACTTGAAAAAAATCATTTTCTATGGCATACTTAAATGGGAGGAAATTTCATGCAAAATAACCTGCCAGTGGTAGCTATTATTGGACGCCCAAACGTTGGCAAGTCCTCTCTTTTCAATCTTCTTGTTGGAAGCCGCAAATCTATTGTCGATGAAATGGAAGGTGTCACACGTGATATCAATATGGAACTCATTCAAACAGAATATGGGGCTTTTTATCTTTATGATACAGCAGGATTTTTAAAAGAGGGGGATAGCTTCAATGCTCTTGTACAGAAAAAGGTAAGAGAAGCCATTGAGAAAACGGACATCGTCCTTTTCATGGTAGATGGAAGAAACCTGCATCCGATGGATGAAGAGATTGCTGCTTTCCTCCACGAACAAGAAAAGGAAGTCTGGGTTATTGCCAACAAATTGGACAATCCAGAAATGGAACTTCAAGCGTATGAATTCTATACCCTTGGTTTTCAAAAAATCATCCCTTTCTCCGTTGTCCACAAAAGAGGCTTTTCCACTCTCAAGGAAAAGATCGAAGAATGGGCACAAAAGCACGGCAAACCTGCTCCCCAGATCTCAGACGAAATTCGTATAGCCATTGTCGGTAAACCCAACGTAGGAAAATCCCAACTGGTAAACACCATTCTTGGGTACGAAAGAAGCATCGTTTCTGATGTAGCAGGCACTACAAGAGATGCTCTCGATGATATTCTCCAATGGAAAAACAAAACTCTCCGCCTCATTGATACCGCAGGCATCAAAAGAAAATCCCGGCTTCAGGATAATGTGGATTATTACACCCAGGTGAGAACCATCCAGGCTATAGAACGATCTGAAGTAGTCGTGCTGCTTGTAGATGCTGTTGAGGGACTTGCCCATGGGGACAAGGTTATCATCGACATGGTAGCAGAAAAACGACGAGGACTGGTGATTGCCTTCAACAAATGGGATCTCAAAAATACTGAAAACACTGACAATTACACCTTGATAAAGGGATATGAAGCCTATTTCAAACAGGAACTCCCTGAATTTTCCTATGTTCCCCTCCATTTTATCTCTGCTAAAACAGGCTACAAAGTGCCTGTCCTTCTTGATAAAGTACTGGAAGTCCATGAGTGGTTCCATAAGAGAATTGAGACCTCTACTCTCAATGATTGGCTTCAGACCATCAAGGAAGCAAACCCCTACAAACAGGCTTCCAACCTCAGGGTTTATTATGCCACCCAGATTTATGAGGCTCCTCCAGGATTTCTCTTTTTCATCAACAAAAAAGAACATCTGCGAAAAGATTACCCTCGTTTTCTCGAAAAAAGGCTCCGAGAAGCCTTTGGATTTCCTGGTATTCCATTGAAACTCATTTTCAAAGAAAAAACACGGGACGATGAGTCCTGAAACAAAGGAGG
>JBKBIS010000267.1:0-2169 GCA_046294145.1 Brevinematales bacterium
AGTTGAGAGAGGTGGGTCAGGATACGAGCCTGCTTTTCCGTTGATTGCATGCTACAAAGATATTCAGCTTTTATGCCGCAATCCTGGAGTTTTTGAACCTGGTCTTGTATGAGAGCAATGAGTGGAGAGATAACAATGGTGAGACCGGGAAGACCTAGAGAAGGAAGTTGATAGCAAAGAGACTTTCCTCTTCCAGTAGGGATGGTGATAAGCATATCCTTTTTTTCATCCCAATAGGTGAGAGCTTTCTCTTGAAACTCGTAGAGGTGATGGATGCCTTTGGCTTTGAGAAAGTCTTCTCTTTCCTTCTGAATAGACGACTCCTTTTTCATAAAGTCAAAAGGTGTTTGAAGGTTGGTTCAACAAGTTCCTGAAAACGATGATCGAAGTGCATTTTGTCTGCTTTACACTTAATAAAATATTCCCTGTAACTTTTTGAGGTGACGGTGAGTTCTCCTCTGACCAGAAGAGTGAAGTAGTTCACTATTGAAAAAAGACGGCTGAGTTCACTGAGTTCAGGACCTGTTTTGCCGGCAGGTTTTCCTGTACCATCAATGTATTCCTCATGATTAGCGATGGCTTCAATTACATCATCCTCAATTTGATGGCGGCTTTTTTCAGAGATGATAAGCTGAGCCGAATCATGGGCATGGTCATGCATCAGCCTTTGCTGATCAGGTGAAAGTGATGCTTTTTTGGCATCGACTAACTGAACATTGTACTTGAGAAGTCCTACATCGAGGAGAAGGGAACCTTGAATGATTTTGTGAACCTGTGCAGCATTGACCATTCCTTGAAGAGAGGAAATAGAGTAACTATGATAGAGGGCTAGAGCGACCCCACTGAAAAGAAGGGATTGTTCAAAGAGCTTTTTGGAAAAGTTTTTCATCTGAGAGAGTTTCCACACGAGATAATCTTCATCCATAACGGTGGCTTTGAGATATTTGTTGATGAAATCTTTTTTCTGATGAGGTAGGCCAGAAATAATAGGATGAGTGGACAGAAAAGAGATAGCATAAGCAGCCCACTGGATACGTTTGTTTTCGTCAATATAGTGGAGAAAAGCCTCCTTCACCTGAATCTTTTTTGTCTTGAGTTCTGGACAACGTTCCTGAACGCGGTAAACGTCCTTTTCAGTGAGGACCTTTTCGGTTCCTACGAGTGTGTTAAGCCGATTATCGTAGATGGGTTCAATCAGAAGATAATTTTTTCCACTTCTAATTTCTTGCAGTAACTCTTCTAAGGTGAAAAAATATGTTGACATACTCTCCTCCGCACCATACCCCCCTGTGTATCTTTATTCTTCTTTTTCCTCTACCATATAGTTAGGTGCTTCTTTGGTAATAATAACATCATGTGGATGAGATTCACGAAGAGAGGCGCTTGATATACGTACAAACCTCGTTTTGGTCTGGAACTCTGGGATAGTGGCACATCCACAGTATCCCATGGCTGACCTCAGTCCCCCAATCAGCTGATATACCACATCCTTCACATCACCTTTGTATGGCACTCTTCCTTCTATCCCTTCAGGAACAAGTTTCTCTGGTTCATACTCATCCTGAAAGTATCGGGACTTTGACCCTTCAATCATAGCACCTAAAGATCCCATCCCTCGGTAAGATTTATAACGTCTTCCCTTGTAGATAACAAACTCTCCCGGACTTTCTGTTGTTCCAGCGAGGAGATTTCCGATCATCACGACGTCAGCTCCTGCAGCAATAGCCTTGGCTATATCCCCGGAGAACTTGATTCCTCCATCAGCGATGAGAGGGATTCCGGCTGGTTTGGTGATTTTGACTACATCTAAAATAGCACTGATCTGTGGAACACCAACCCCTGCTACCACTCGAGTGGTACAGATGGAACCTGGTCCAATACCTACTTTGACTGCGTGAACACCGGCATCAATGAGGGCTTTGGCGGCTTCTGCTGTAGCAATATTTCCTGCAATGAGAGCCTGAGAAGGATAGAAGGCACGCACTTTCTTGACCATCTCAAGAACCTTTTGAGAGTGTCCATGGGCCGTATCAACCACAATCACATCCACGCCGGCTTCAATGAGTTTAGCGACTCGTTCAAGTTCGGCCTCTCCTGTGCCTACAGCGGCCCCTACACGAAGTCTTCCACTTTCATCTTTGGTGGCATAGGTATGTTCAATGATTCGAG
>JBKBIS010000268.1:0-2153 GCA_046294145.1 Brevinematales bacterium
GATTATTGGTATAGGCAACGTAAATCTCCAGAACATCCTGTCCATTCTTATCTGGAATAGCCTCCCCTTCATAATCCACGAGAAGATTGGTAGAAGTAAGCGTATACCGGAGGCTCTTTTTAAGATTACCTGATCGTACATCTATTATCCTCAACCTATCAGTATCAAAATTTACAAGAACACGCTTGATGGATCGATTATAAGAACCGTTTCGTACCACATAACGAATCACCGCATCATGATCAATACTATAGAGAATCTGATGATTCTCCACATACCCTTCAGAATCCACCTGGGCTGGATCAAAATCAACAAACCTCTGAGAAATCAATGGTTCCAAAGAACCATTATAAGCCATGAGTTGAACCATCACCCTATCTGGTTGTTCAACAAGATTGGTGAAATAAAATTGTATCAGGTTTGTTTCTCCCGGCAAAAGTCCTCTCATTTCAGGATACACCACCCGGATCTTTTCAGATCCCACGAGAGAAATAGAAGCCGCAGGATAAGACACAGTAAGAGTAGAAGGAATAACAGATCGCAGTTTTTCGGATAACACAATCTCATTGGTAAGAATTCCATTTTCTTCTTTGCCTGTATTCTGAATCAATATGGCAGCATAATTCGTTTTTCCAAGGATTCCAGCAAGATACCACGTCGTCAACCAATCCTGCGACGCAACAGGTGATTCAATCATTACCTCTTGTTTCAGAGCATCCCCATATTTCTCCCTCACAAGAGCAAAACCGTTGCCATTGTCTGCTTCTACTTTCCAATCAAAATGCTGGGAAGCAAAATTTGTCCTATCTCGAAGCACAAAAGTCAATCTATCTGATTCACCTTTACTCAAAGGAACATCGTACACCACCGTGAGGTAATTTCCCTCTCGTTGCAAAGAAGCTCCTCTACTGCTCACTACACTCTCAATGTTGGTATAATAATTTGGCACAGTAACCCTTAGCTTCCTCACAGAGGAAATACCACTGGTATTATTCACAAAATCCAGAACAACTTGTTGAGTTACCCTTGTAGAATACACAATCCGTGGAGAAACGGAAGCTGAAGGAGCCTCTCGAATCATAAGCACAAAATTAGTATCGAAGGAATACCACCCATTCGAGACAACCATACCCCAATTTGAAATAACCATTGCATTGGTAAAACGATTCGTAAGTACAAGGCCAAATTCACACTGTTTACCTGGAAGAAGGTTAGATAAAACAAGTCGCAAAGATGTCCCAGAAACAAAAGATACATTCGTAATCCAGCCATTAGTAACCACCGAAAAAACACTCACATTGTTTGTATAAGATGAGGGTAAAGTCAGTGTTATCGTCCGAATAACATTCGATCGTTCTGCTCTATTGGAAATTGTCCACCTCAAGACAAATTCTCCGTGCGTGTTATAGATTTCATTTTGTTTGAGCTGCACATCTACATCTGGTTTTGGCATAATAAACCGCACCATATTTGTAGTGTTAGGAGACAAAATAGCTGGGATAAATGTAGACCCAGAGGTAGCAAAAAGACTTTCCACCTCTATCACGGTATTGGTCTCTCCTTCTTCCAGCGCATCCAGTACAGAAACAGTAATAGTATCATTAGACCCAGGTTTCATCCTACCAGACGCATAAACAATCGTCACAGCATAATTGGTGCGAGTATCATTTGTGAACATCCCCTTTGTATAAGAAATCATTTTTTCACTGCTTATGGCCCCCACATTGGTTATAGGCCATAGAAAATGAATTCTTATATTAGTTATTTCATCTTCATTACGACCACTGATATTTTGAAGACTGATATTCAAAAGATTAGAAACTTTGATGATATCCAACTGAAGAGGATTCACCGCATAGGCCGTGTTATAAGGAGGCACAACAAATCTTAAAACTAAAGAACCCGGGAGCTGACCTGTATTTTCCCTTTCTCGATTTGTGAGAGGTTCCCATATAGCACCACTGGCATATACCGCCCACGTTCCTTCGAATCCCGCCTGTTTCTGATTATCCCAGCCAGTGAAAACAATAGTATCTTTTTGAGTCGGATTCAGCCATCCTACATTGGTATAATATACATAAAGAGACTGATCATTCGACCATATCAAGAGAGCCCCTCGGCTTGAGCTCATGGATGCAATGTCTGTGATAACC
>JBKBIS010000269.1:0-2151 GCA_046294145.1 Brevinematales bacterium
AGGATGCGATTTCAGCCGTATGAGATCCAGGTAGTGGAGAGGGAGTGGTTTTTTTTAGATGGACAGGAAAAGCAAAAAAAGGTTGTTGTATCGGTTTTGCTTCATAAGGTGAAACAACATATTCTTGGGGCTATGGTATATGGTCCCTGTGCTGAGTCTTTAGTGAGTCTGTTTTCTTTAGCAATGGCTCAGGGAATTCGGTTTCATGAGATAGGAGAGGTGATGTATATAGCCGGAACTATGGAGGACCTGGTGGGAAGACTTGCTCTTGAGATTTAGGTAAAAAAGGAGGAACATATGAGTAAGCAGGTAGATATGTTGATGGATTTTTTGCAGAAGAGTCGGTCTATTGTGGTTATTACTGGAGCGGGATTATCAACTGGGGCAGGGATTCCAGATTTTCGGTCTTCTTCGGGTATATACCGACAGGGAGGGGTGAATGAAACCCTTTTTCATATTGACTATTTTCGAGATCACCCTGATGAGTTTTACAGGACGTTTGGTCCTCTTTATGAGAAAATAATCTCAGCCTCTCCAACCTATGCTCATCGCTTTTTGAAGCGGTTAGAGGAGTTGGGACGGATCAAGATGGTTATCACACAAAATATTGATGGCCTTCATCAGAAGGCAGGTTCAACAAATGTGATAGAGATTCATGGGCATCTTCGCCAATGGGATTGTCTGTCATGTCGGGCTTCTTATGGGATGGAAGAGTGGATTGATGAGAGGGTCAAAAAGGGGGAAACACCTTTCTGTCAGGCATGTGGAGGGGTTTTGAAGCCTCATGTGGTTTTTTTTGGGGAGTATGTGATGGGACTGGAAAAAGCCATGCAATTTGTTCAGATGGCGGATCTGCTTATGGTGCTTGGAAGTTCTCTTGTGGTCTATCCTGTGGCAGGGCTTCCAGGGTACAGGGATGAAAATGCCCGTTTTGTGATTTTGAATAGAGATCGAACCCCTCTGGATGATGAAGCCGACGTGGTAATTCATGAAGATATTGATGAGACCCTTCAACAGTTGGGATTTTTGTGATTGAGAGTTGGTGTTATAGAAAAGATGAATAGAGTGGTTTGGTTTTCAGCGAAAAGAGAGAAAAAACAGAGTAACCTCCTGTACACCAGTATTTGTTTGCTGGAAAGACGTCGTGTCTAAACCAGAAGAGTGAGAAGAAGTTTCTTATATTTTGAGCATGGAAATGAAAAATTGCTTTTTTTTTTTCTTGTTCATTATAATTATTTAGTGAATCTTTTATCTACGCAAGGAGAATCTTTCTATGAAAAAGTATCGTTCAGTTGGTATTTGTCTTGGGGCTTCTACCATCAGTGTGGTAGAGCTTGATGTTTCTTATGAGCCAAAGGTTATTCGTTTTGAAAGGCTTGCTCACGAAGGAGATCCCAAGTCCAGATTGAAAGAAATTCTTGCTCGTTTCCCCCTTGATAATGCTTATGTGGCTTTGACGGGACGTAAGTTTCGTCGTATCACAAAATTGCCATCAATTACTGAGCCGGAGGCTACTGAGATAGCTTATCGTTATCTTATGAAAAGGAAAGGGAATAAGCATTATGATGCTATTGTTTCAGCTGGTGGGGAGACTTTTATGGTATATGGTATTGATCAAAAAGGACGTATATCCAGTATCAGTTCGGGAAATAAGTGCGCATCTGGAACAGGAGAGTTTTTTCTTCAACAGATTCGTCGTATGAATTTGTCTGTCGAGGAAGCTATTCGCTATGCTAAAGAATCACAACATCCCCATAATCTCTCGAGTCGTTGTTCAGTTTTTGCCAAGTCGGACTGTACTCATGCCTTGAATATTGGTGTTCCAATACCAGATGTGGCTGCGGGACTATCTCGTATGATGGCCAAAAAGATAGAAGAACTTCTCGTGAAAATTAATGCCAGAAAGGCTATTATTGTGGGGGGGACGGCTCAGAATACTGTGATGATTGATGTACTTCGGGAGGGATATGAGGAGATTTACGTTCCTGAAGAAGCTTCTTATTTTGAGGCTTATGGGGCAGCTCTCTGGGCATGGGAAAATAAATCTACCTTTGAGGAGGGGATAGAGAACATTTTCAAACCACATCATTCATCATTTACCTTTTTGAGTCCACTTTCTGATTATCAGAATATGGTGGAATTCAAGAGTAT
>JBKBIS010000026.1:0-11976 GCA_046294145.1 Brevinematales bacterium
CTTACTATACCCTCTACATAGACTGGATAGATGACGGTGTATCGAAAACCCAACCATTCTTTCTCTGAAAAGACTTTGCAGCTCGAGAGCTGAAAGGGATCAAGAGAGAGAAGCCAACTTTCCATTTCCTTTCTTGAGGAAAAATTGGTGAGAGTATACTGGATTTTTTGAGTACCTTTTTCTCCCACAATGGTCACCTGAGCCTGATTCTGTACAGTAGTGGTGATAACCTCTGTGTACTGGGTATTGTTTACTTCTACCGTCCTTCCAGAACCAACAAAAAAACCACCAACTCCTCCAATACCGAGACCAATGAGAAAAATAATCACAAGTGCAGTTTCCATAATTTATTCCTCCTTTTGGTGATCCTTATTGAATACTTGTTGTCCTTTCATAAACTTTTTTCCCTCTTACATAAGTAGCAAGAACCACTCCCTTGAGTGTTTTTCCTAAAAAGGCAGAATTTTTTGATCGAGAGTGAAGGGTTTTTTCGTTTACTTCCCATCTGGCATCTGGATCCACTATCGCAAGGTTGGCTATGCCACCGGGAAATAGTCTCCCACGCTCTATGCTAAGAATGCTTGCTGGTTTGGTGGTGAGAAGAGAAAGCCATCGCTTGCGAAGGCAAGAGTGTGTAGAGACCAGGGTGAAAAGAGAAGAGAAAAGAGTTTCTACCCCAATAACACCAAAAGGAGCTTTTTCAATACCAGTGGACTTTTCTTCGGCTGTGTGGGGAGCATGGTCAGAGGCAAGACAATCAATAGTGCCATCGGCAAGACCATCTAAAAGAGCCTTTCTGTCCCTTTCTTCCCTGAGGGGAGGATTCATCTTTTTGTTGGGAGAATATCCTTCACCCATAATATCCTCATCCGTGAAAAACAAATAGTGTGGACAGGTGTCAGCACTGATAAGCCCCGGATACCACCTTTTTAAGAGATGAATGGCTTCCACTGATTGCCATGTGGAAAGATGAGTGAAATGAATGCGCACTCCATAACGACCAGCAAGAAGCCCTGCTTGCAAAATAGCAAGACTTTCGGCTTCTCTTGGTTGCCCCTTGAGCCCTTTGTGAGTGGATACCGCCCCTTCATGCAGAGGTCTTCCCTCCGATAGAAATGCGATTTCTGGATGTTCTATCCAGAGTTGTCCTGTGATAGCAAGCCTTTCACAGGACATGGCTATCAGCCCCTGATCCTGGATGCTGGATCCATCATCGGTAAGCCAGAGACACCCTGCCTGCTTGAGAGAAGCAAAATCTGAGAGTTCTTTTCCACCTCTCTCAACAGTCATGGCACAGGCTTGCAAAACTTCTATTATCGCCTTCTCTTCACAGAGAGACTTCACCATTTGGTACCGCTCTGCTCTGTCAATGGGAGGAATCGTATTGGGCATGGCAAGAACAGTGGTCACTCCACCAGCGGCAGCTGCAAGCGTGCCACTCGCTATGTCCTCTTTGTGTGTTTGTCCTGGTTCTCGAAGATGGACGTGCATATCCACAAAACCTGGATAGATAGATAAACCTTTGACGGAAATCTTTTTTTCTTGCTTCGACAATAAACGAGGTCTTATGGCTTTGATTTTTTCCCCTTCTATCCATATATCCAGACGTTTCCCGTTAGGCGCAAGGATATCATCAAAAACAATTCCTCCGGATAAAATCATCAAAATACTCCTTGGTAAATTCGTTTGTATGGATATTCTTTCTCAAAAAACCACCCTTCTTTGAGGGGAAAATATACACATACTTTGTCTTCTTTATTGAAAGGAGCGTTTTCTTCTACTTCCCAGAAAAAGAGCTCGTTTTTGTATTCTATACACAGAATTTTTTTCTTCTCGCGAAAAAAATGTTCTACCATGATAATTTTTCCCTTCACTTCTATATCCCATTCACTTTGAGGCTTTTCTCTTCCTGAGGATGGAAGAAGAATGACATCATAGGGAATGTGTTTACCCCAGAGATTGTGTATCATCTCTGAGGAAAGAAAATTCTTGCGAGAGACTCCCATGAAAAGAGCAGTAATGCGACTTGCGGGAAAAGAACAGAGATCTTCATAGCTTCCTTGTTGTATAATTACCCCTCTATCAAGAAGAATGAGTCTATCACAGAGAATCCCCATTTCTTCTTGATTATGAGAAACAATCAAGGCTGTTTGTCCTCGGCTTTGTATCCATTGTCTGAGAAAATGCTTAAGCATCCCTCGAAAATTATCCTCAATGTTGGCGAAGGGCTCGTCAAGAAGAAGTATCTTTGCTTGAGAGGCTATGGCCCTCGCAAGCGCTACACGTTGTTTCTCTCCACCTGCCATGGCCTTGGGAAGCCTGCCTAAAAGATCAGCATTGGTGAGATGAAGATGGGAAAGGACTTCAGAAACTACAGGATGCAGAAGAATATCTCTTTTTTTTATCAGCCCTCGAATCCAATAGAAAAAACCAGCGTTTTTCTCTCCACTGAGATGAGGATAAAGTACCAGTCGTTGACTCAAATATGCCATCAGCCGTTCCGATGGAGGAAGAGAGGCAAGAGCCGTGCCTTCTAAAAAGATTTCTCCTTCAGTTGGTTTTTCAAGCCCTACAATAGCCCGCAGAAGCAGGCTTTTGCCTGCTCCGCTTGGGCCAATAATGCCTACAATCTCCCCTTCTTCTATGTCAATAGAAACATGACGAAGAAGCGCCTTTTCATCTTCCTCACGTTCTGAGTCCAGGGAGAGGGAGAGATTCTCTACCCTGAGATAACTCATCCTACTTTCCTATCTTGGGTAGTTGTACATTGGGAAGATTCTCTAAAGCTTTTTTCTTCAGAGCTTCTTCCTGTTCTTTCTTGATCTGGTCAATCCGGTTCTGTACCTCTTTCTGTTTCGTTTCAATGAGCTTCTCATAGGTGTTGATGTCTGTGAGAGTCTTCAGAGAAATTTCGTTCAAGCCCTGAAGATTTTTGGCAAGTATTTCATTTTTCTTGAGTTCACTCTCTAAAATTGCGGCAAGTTCTTTTTCTATCTTTTCTGAGATTTCTTTGGTGACTTTGACGATGTATTCGCCTATTTTTTTCTGAAGAATGGCGTCAAGTGAACTTTGAAGAGTGAGTTGTATTTTACCATCGGATAACATAGTATAGGCAATGGATACATCAAATACTTTGGCTTGTTGAAGAATCTCAGAAACTATTTTGGTAATAAAGTCAGAGTTATCTACGTTTTCTAAACGGATATCGGAAAATACTGCCTTTATTCTTCCCGTGTTTTTGTTTCTATCCCACTGGAATGCCGATTCAATTTTCATTGTGGTAGCCAGATTGGAAATCTTCAGAAAACCAAGATTGTCCATAATGAAGGGAATACTATCCCCCTTGAATTCAGCAAGCATAATAGTGGGGGAATTGGTACGTGTATCTATACTTACTTTGAGCCCATAGTTGGCAAGCTTCTCTGTTTGCTGATAAGTGAACAGAATGGGCTTTGTCCACTTGTAAGGATCAGATGAGACGTTTTCAAGCCGACTTGCAAATCTTCTCTCGGGGGTTTCTACTGAGGATTGAAGGTTTTTGAGAAGAAAGGTTGGATAGGGATCGGAAGGATATGGAATATTTCTTCCAGTGAGTCGTTTATACCCTTG
Organism: Brevinematales bacterium; assembly: GCA_046294145.1. Taxonomy (GTDB): domain Bacteria; phylum Spirochaetota; class Brevinematia; order Brevinematales; family Thermospiraceae; genus Thermospira. The sequence goes on from JBKBIS010000026.1 coordinate 3,610, forward strand.
TTTCTTGGGTTTCTGTGAAGGATTTGACTTGATCTTCTCCGCATATCCCCACACTCGCATCCCATACGTGTAAATTTTGCCAAGTTTTTTCTTCAAAAAATCATTGGCTAAACCTTGAAGAATATTCTTACTATCACTGATAGGTAGAGAAATGAGCTGTTTGAGATAAGCTTTGTCTTCTTCAATAGCGGTTGTAATGGCTTTTTGCTGATTCAGTACTTTCTCATAGGTGCTTTTGAATTGCTGTCCGGTGGTTTTGATATCTCCGCTTATGGCAGAAACGTTTTTGCTGAAAGAATCAATCTGTCCAATGATTTTCTGAGCCTCTTCTAAAGTTTTGATGGAAGAGACTTGAATATTTTGAAGCTCTCTGGCTTGAGTGGAAAGCTGGACTATCTGCGCGTTTTTCTGTTCATAGGTTTTTGTCCACTGCTCAATAGTGTTGGAAAGTTCTATATTGGCTTTCTGGAGAATCTGTTCGCTTTTCAGGTTTTTTCTTTGATCGGCAATGAGATTTGAAAGATTCGCCGTTGCTTTTGAAAAATCAAGCGAAAAAACCGTATTCGTAGATGAAGCAGAGGTTTCTGCTGATTTCTCGGCTACTTTCTTGTTTTTCTGAAGGGACGGAAGTGTGCCGGGAGTACTTCTGGGCGTATTCCACCGAATGTCTTCACACTGGATATTCTCAATGACTACACGTCCAAGAGTCAGAGCCTGTGGGTTGAGCCTTACTTCAGTTTTCCCGAGTTCAAAAAGATTGCGATAGGCCTCTTCTGAATCTCCTACAGAAAGGGATTGGAACCGAAAAGAAAGATGCGGTATGTCCAGTCTTACCCCTACAATGTCTGCCTTGGCTTGAAACACGGAAGAAAGAGCACTTTCTATAGCATTTTCAACGAGCTTGTTTTGAAAAAGCATAAGAAAAACTGAAACCCCTACGAAAATAATACCCACGGCAATCAGTTTCCATATCTGCAAAAAAGAATATCCTAATTCAATTCGTTTGCCTATATCTGCAAGTATCTTGGTTTCTTCGGGAGTGAGATTTTGCCGTAGTACATAGCGCTTTTTTTTGTCTTGTTCAAAAAACGTGCAAAGCTTTTCTCTGTCATCATGGTTGTAGCATTTCTCTAAAAAACGTTCCCAATGAGTTGGTGTGTATTTTATCCGAAACATCTTGTGAATTTTGGCTTTCTTTGGTTTTTGTTCCTTTGCCATGGTTTCCTCCTTTGATCAGGATTTGATTTTTGTTGCTATGTCAGAAACACTCTTGTAGGTTTGAATAAGACCCGCAATAAGAGGAGACGAAGTGAAGGCTTTGAACCATTTGCTGTTGACAATTTTCTCCCGAATGACTCGTCTATAGTACCTCACGGCTGGTACCATCAGAAACAAAATAGGAAAGTAAAGCAAAATTCCTGTGGCAAAAGCTCCCATGACCACAGTATTATGTAATTTCAGAAGAGGTATAAGAGGCATGTTGAAAAAGGTGTCATAGAAATCTTCAAGGGCTGGGACGGTGAGAATTGCATATCCGAAACTGTCAAGAAAGGGATCTACAAGGGGAACAAGAAGCTTACCGATAGCAATTACAACCATCATCATAGCCTGATTTATGCTGAGGAAAAAACTTACAAAGAAAATTCCCCACCAGAGGAGATTGTTCGGTGGTATGAGAGCAAGCATCACACCAAAACCGATGGCTTCCGCTATTTCTAGCGGATGCTGATTGGAGTTTAGGGCTTTGAAGATGTTTACCAGCCATTTCAATACTATCATATCTCCCTCCTTGTTTTGTTTCTACATTCTCTCTGGAGCAGATACACCAATCAAATGAAGCCCCAACGCAAGAACGTTTTTGGTGGCTCTGACAAGAATGGCACGATTGGCCGTTGTTTGTGGTTCATCGGTGATGATCCGATGTATAGTGTAATACTTGTGGAATACAGAGGCTACATCTTCAAGATACTGGGGAATTCGGTGGAGCTCAAGAGCAGTAGCCGCATCCTGAACAATTTCCGGAAAACGAAGAAGTCGTGTCGCTAAAAGACGTGCTTCGGGACTGTCTACAATTGTACCATCAGGGACAGGAAGATTTGAGGGAAGGTTTCGGAGAATCCCGCAAATTCTTGCATGGGCATATTGTACATAAAAAACAGGGTTCTCTTCACTTTGCTTTTTTGCTTCTTCAATATCAAACTCTAAATGGGTATCGGCTTTTCTCATCACCATGTAATAACGTAGAGCATCCTTCCCGATTTCTTCTAATACTTCCTCGAGGGTAATCATATCTCCTGTGCGTTTGGACATGCGAACAGGCTCCCCGTTTCTATAGAGACTCACAAGCTGCCCAATAATGATGCGAAAGTCTGTATCTATCCCATCGGCCTGGGAGAGAAGCTGGATAGCTGCCTCCATTCGCTTGACGTAGCCATGGTGATCAGCTCCAAGTATGTTGTAGATGTGCCGGAAACCTCGTTTGATTTTATCCTGATGATAGGCAATATCGACAGCAAAATAGGTATATTCGCCATCTGATTTTACGAGAACCCGATCCTTGTCATCTCCGTGTTCAGTGGTGCGAAGCCAAAGAGCCCCTTCTGATTTATAAGCTGCCTTTGCTGATGTGAGAAAATCTAAGGTTTTCTGAACCATGCCACTGTCATGGAGAGATTTTTCTGAAAAGTAACAGTCAAATTCTACACCGAAATTTTTTAGGGTTTCTTTTTGCCAGTTGAGAATATAGGTCACAGCGTCTTCGTTTTGTTTGGCTACCTCGGTGATGTAAGCCCCATGATACCCATTCTCTGGAATCTCTTTTCCTTCTTTGACTGCCTGGATGGTTTCTCTGAGAAGACGTATTTGATTGCCTGCATCGTTGACGTAAAATTCGCGCCAGACCTCCGCTCCAACATAATTGAGGATGCGCGCAAGAGAATCTCCAAGAGCCGCCCATCTCCCGTGTCCAATGTGAAGCGGGCCCGTGGGATTAGCACTCACATACTCAAGAAGAATCTTTTCTCCTTTGAGAAGATCACTGGCGCCGTAATGGCTTTCTAAACACTCTTTTTGTATGAGCTTATCAAGATGAGACTCATTCGCAAAAAAATTGATGTAACCAGGAGCTACTACTTCAACTCGATAGAGTTCTGTCCATTCCCAGTTCTTAGCTATGGTATTGGCAATATCAAGTGGCTTTTGTCGAAGCGTCCTAGCAAGACTCATGGCCACTGACGTGGAATAATCTCCGAATTTTGGTTGATCCGGGTAGAGAATGGGAATGGATGTTTCAATATTCCATATTTTTTTGAGTATGATGCTGAGCTTGTCACGTAAAAATGATCGTTGAATCATGGCAACCCCTTTCAAAAAAATCTTGCCTATGTAGTATAGGATAAGAGATGGAAAAAAGCAATTTCATTCTTTCTTTCAAAAAAATATGTTTCTCACTAGAGGGTTTCCTGCGACGAAAAGATGGTTTGATCCTGTTTCTGGTTTGAGTTTGAGCATGTCTTGAGATGGGTTTTGTTCTGTGAATGGAGAAAGCTATTACCTTATTTCAGCAAAAAGAGGTGAGAGGCTGAAACATCGTTATAGTTTTCCTCCTTGCCTTAAAATTTTGATTTGACTTTTTGGATGGGAAACGATATAATGGTAATAAGTTGATGAGAAAAAACTGACCCAATGACCCTGGGAATGAAAAAATAAAAAATACATAGCGTTATGAGATAAAAGTTCAGAGGTGAGAATATACTTTTTTGTAGTTAGAGAAGACAACTAACTATACAAGATTTGTATATACTTATGTTTGTGGAGTGGTGGATGGAAAATTGGCTTTTACGAACAGAGGCTCTGGTGGGAAAGTCTCTTCTTCATCGCTGGCAGAAGAGTCGAGTAATGGTCTTTGGCTTGGGGGGAGTGGGTGGGATCGCTATAGAGGCTTTGGCCAGAAGTGGTATAGGGCATTTTGTGGTGGTGGATTTTGATGTTTTTCATCCTACTAATCTCAATAGACAGGTTCTGGCTACTCATGAGACAATAGGGAAAAGCAAGGTCTTCGTAGCTCAAGAACGGATACATTCTATAAATCCGGAGGCTGAGGTGGTGACATTGGAATATTTTGTTGACCATAAGGTTGTGGAGATCCTTGATAAATACCCGGCGGATTTTTTCATAGATGCTATTGATAGCCTGAACCCCAAGGTTTTTCTTCTCAAAACACTGTGGGAAAAGAAACTTCCGTTTGTTTCTGCTATGGGGGCAGCAGCTCGGCTGGATGCTACCTTGTTTTCTATAGGGAAGCTTTCCGATGTTCGTGGTTGTCCTTTGAGTCGAAAGGTGAAACAGAGACTTCGTCGATGGGGAGTGAGGATAGAAGACATTCCCGTGGTTTATTCTGAGGAAATGGTGAAACAGGGACAGGGTCTTTTGGGCTATGAAACAGAAGAAAATACCTACGCGAGAGGGAGAGAACGGATCCCCAGGGGTAGTATGGCAACAACGGTTATGGTGGCGGGGCTTCTGTGCGCTCAGGTGGCCCTTCAATATCTTTCTTCTCATGAGAGAGAGGAAGTACGAACTTCCTCTCCAGAAAGCTGAGAGAAGCTTATCACACGAATCTCTGGTGTGTTGTTTCCCTTCATCAAATTGTGTGTGGCTTTTTCTGGCTTGAAAGAGAAAGTTACAAAAAATGGCTTGTGACGTAGGATGAAATGTTTTTGAAATTTATCCATGGGAAAAAGCTATCACCTTGTTTCAGCCGGAGTACCGTGTTAGCTGAAATAAGATAATAACTATTTCTCATCTTGAGAGAAAAATCATAAAACTTCCTGTTGGAGAAAATGCTCTGAATAAAAGTAAATGACTTTACGAGGTTTTAGAAATCTCAATTTTTTCCCTTTTGCAAGAAAGTAAACATGCAGCAAAAGTGTTTTGCTGGTTCCCTTTTGACTTTTTTGAGAGACTTCTGTATATTTATGAGCGGCAAAGGAGATGATATGAATATCCTCGAAATACGTAATCTTAGTGTTTTGGTAGAAGAAAAAATGGTGCTGAAAAATCTTTCTCTTACTATCCCTGAGGGAGAAACTCATGTCCTCTTTGGACCTAATGGTTCTGGAAAATCCTCTCTGATGCTTACCTTGATGGGATTTCCTCAGTATCGCGTGGTAAGTGGACAGATTCTCTTTAGGGGGATGGATATTACGCGTCTGCCTACTTCAGAGCGAGCCAAGATGGGAATAGGTATAGCCTTCCAGTCTCCACCAGCTATCAAAGGATTGAAGTTGGGAGGCCTTGTTCAGGAACTTGCCGGGCGTTTTTATCCTGACTTTTCTCTGCATAAGGAAAGTCAAAGGCTTGTTATGGAGAGCTATCTCTGTCGTGATGTGAACTATGGTTTTTCTGGAGGAGAAAGAAAACGTTCTGAGATTTTTCAGATTTCTGCCCAGAATCCCGACCTTATTCTTCTTGATGAGCCTGAATCTGGTGTGGATATTGAGAACATGAAGACCATTGGGGAAGCAATTCGTGCTATTCTTCATCGGGGGGCTAAAGAAAAACGAACCAAGTCTGCCTTTATTATTACACATACGGGGTATATTCTTGACTATTTGGCGGCTGATTGGGGTTATGTTTTGATTGATGGACAGATTCAGTGCGAGAATAATCCTTATGAACTCTTGAAACTCATTGAAGAAAAGGGTTTTCAGTCTTGTGAGATCTGTGAACTGGTAAAACACAAGGAGTAGGGTATGGCACTTGATAAGGATCTTCTGATGGATACCCAGAAGGTTGGGTATACAGGGGATGGTGATGTAAAATTGGCCGTAGTAAACGACCAGGTGGAAGAATTTGTGTCGGCTGAGAAGGGTATTACTATTTTGCCTATGTTTATGGCCGTCAAAGAGTTTCCCTGGCTAAAGGAAAAAATGTGGAGTCTCATAAGCCCTGATAAAGATGAGTACACTCGCCTGGCAGCTAGTGAAAACACCCTTTCGGGGTATTTTATTCATGTGGCCAGGGGGGTAAAATCTACAAAACCTATTCAGACTTGTCTTTTTATCAATATGGAAAAGTTTGTTCAGACAGTGCACAATGTGGTTGTTCTTGAAGAGGATGCGGAAATTTATCTCTTTACAGGATGCGCTACAGCTCATTATGTGAAAACGGCAAGTCATATAGGTATTACAGAGATCTTTCTTGCTCCTCGCTCAAAACTCAACTATACCATGATCCATGAATGGGCTGAGGTGGTAGAGGTTCGCCCTCGTACAGCTATTTCTATAGAAGAAGGAGCACAGTTTATTTCGAATTATATTTCCCTGAAAGCAGTGAAACATCTTCAGAGTATGCCAACAGCTTACCTCAGGGGAAAAGGTGCGTCTACTTCTTTTAATTCTCTTATCTATGCCCCTGAAGGTGCCTACTATGATACCGGTGCTCGTATTGTTTTTGAGGCTCCATTTACTCATGGTGAGGTTATAAGCCGGAGTGTGACTCATGGGGGTACTGTTATTGCCAGAGGCGATCTTGTGGCTCAGGCTGAGGAAGTGAAGGGACATGTGGAGTGTGATTCGCTCCTTTTGTCGGATGGAGGGCTTATTCAGGCTATTCCAGGGCTTGAGACTAGAGTGGCCAATGTCTCACTTACCCATGAGGCAGCTGTAGGTAAGATTGCCCAGGATGAACTCTTTTACCTCATGAGCCGTGGACTCTCTGAGTCTGAGGCAAAAAGTATGATTGTGAAGGGTTTTCTGGATATAGATACTTTCCGTTTGCCAGAACATCTTCGCCCTCGGGTGGATCAGGTGTTTAAACTTCTTGAGAATGGTGGAATGTAATGGCTTCTCATTCGGTGAATTTTCCTGTACAGAAGGCAAATCTCTTGCGACAGGAACTGGAAGAGGATGGATTCTCTTTCCGTCCAATTCAGTATGGGTACTGGCAGGCTGTGGGCAAGGGAATTTCTGTCTCTCTTTATAACAGTGGGAGACTTGTCCTTCAAGGAGAGGATGGGGCTATTCATGAAATTTTGGAAAGAGTGAAAGGCTTCTTGGAAAAGGTGTCTTCTCAAATTGGGTGTGATGAATGTGGAAAGGGTGATGTGTTTGGCCCTCTCGTTATGGTGGCTGTGGGGGTTCTTGCTGAAGATATGGTAAAACTCCAGATGATGGGTATTTCAGAGAGCAAAAAAGCGACTAAAAATCAGCTTGATGAGTGGTATCATAGGATTCGTTCTCTCTGTCAGGTGGAGGAACTCATATGGGAACCTGAAGCCTATAACGATCTCTATGAGAGGTATCAAAACCTTAACACTATACTTACTCTTGGGTATGAAGATCTCATTCGTCGCTTTGAGGGAAAGTGGGATCTGGTGGTGGTGGATGCCTATACGCAAAATGAAAAGACAAGAAAAATGCTCTCAAGGGTGTCTCCTGGAAAGTTTATTCTTGAAACGCATGCGGAACATTATCCTTCAGTAGGGGCGGCTTCGCTTGTGGCAAGGAAGCTCTTCCTGGAGTGGTTTGAGAGACAGTCACAGAATTTCCCTAAAGGGTGTGGACAGGCAGCAAAGGAGCTTTTTTTTCGTATGAGAGAGTGTGACGCAAAACAACTTCGCCGTTATGCTAAGATTCATTTTTTTTCGGAGGGATAGGAAAGCAAGGGTGTGTCTTGGTATTACCTTGTTTCAGCAAAACTCATAGAAGCCAATGGACAAAGAGATGATATTTTGATATCTATCTGTTTTCATTTTTTTAGTCCCCATTTTTCTTTGGCTGAAACAAGGTAATAGCCATTGTTTTTGCTCCCTCGCCCAGAAGTCCCCCTCTTTGATGTGGCCTCCAAAACAAGCACGTATTCACTTTTTTCTCCAGCGAAAGCTTTGAAATACGATAAATCGGGCGCCCAGGATTGTAGATATGGTGCCATCCTATTCGACCAGCCACAGGGACAAGCGATCCAGGACAAAAGCTTATTTCTCCTGGATCTATACCTTGGGTAGGAAAGAAAAGACTTGAGAGGGCATCAAGCTATGGGATATGTCTGCTGGTGCGAGAGATAAAAAATCAGGTGTTTTCAGATCTTTTGTTGACTTTTTATCATTGAAAGGGGAGAAAGTCCCTGCCTTCTCCCCTTTGCGTTAGTTTTTGAAAAGCATGGTGAGGAAATTATCTTTCTATAAGGGTAATTTCTCCATTTGTGGTTATACGATAGCGGAGAGTGTTGGTAAGTTTGCCTTTTTTATTGTAGAGATATCGATATTTATGGACATTCCAAAAGTTGTAATTTGCGGGTTGGGCTTTTTCATCGTAGAAAGTTTTTTCAACCAGTCGTCCTTTTTGATCATAGGTTTGTCTTTCTATG